>DAIQBC010000293.1:0-3322 GCA_036781345.1 Acidimicrobiales bacterium
CGGCGACCTCGACACGGTGATCGCCAGCTACGACGACGGGTTCGTGCTGCACTACGGCGGGCACTCCGAGCTCGCCGGGGACCACGTCGGCCGCGACGCCGCCCTCGCCGCCATGGCGGAGGCCAGCGTGCGGGCGCCACGCACGCTCGTATCGGTCGACGACATCCTGGTCGGAGACGACGGCGGCGCCCTCGTCGTGACCGAGACCCTGGCGCGGGACGGCGAGACCGCCACGCTGCGCCGGGTGCTCCGCTACCGGGTGAGCGGCGGCCGCCTCCAGGAGTGCTGGCTGCACGACGAGCAGCAGGAAGTCATCGACCGCTTCTGGCGGCCCGACGGCTCCTGACCCGCCCGGCGGCGATCAGGGGTCGAGCGCCTCGATGAAGATGCACTCGCCGGGGCAGTCCTCCGCCGCGGCGATCACGGACACCAACCGATCCGGGTCCACCGGCACCATCGACCCCGCGCCACCCGGGTCGTTGCCGGGCTCCCCGTCCGCGCCGACCACATAGGAGATCCCGTCCTCGAGGAGCACGAACAGCTCGGGGCAGTGGTCGGTGCAGAGGCCGTCGCCGGTGCACAGGTCCTGGTCGATCCACACGTGGAACATGACATGGGCACTCAGGGCCCCATGCCCTCGGGCATCGGCGCGCTCGGGTCGTCCTGGAAGATGCCGACCCGGTTGCCCTCGGTGTCCTGGAAGAAGGCCATCCAGCCCGTCCCCGGGATCGGCATCCGCTCGCTCAGGCGCGCTCCGCCGGCGGCCTCGACCTTGGCCAGCGCGGCGTCGATGTCCTCGACAGAGATGTAGAACATCAGCGACGGGCTGTCCGGGCTGCGCTTCGTCAGCGCGCCGCCGATCCCCTCGCCATCGCCTGCCGTGGTGGTCCAGTACTCGACCGGACCCCACTGGGAGAGGGTCCAGCCGAACACGTCCCGGTAGAAGCCGGTGCCCCGCTCGTTGTCGTCGATCGGGATCTCGAAGTGGATCACGCCTCCGGCCATCACAGCCCTCCTCGCATCCGCACGCGCGGTCGTCGAGCGGTCGCCCGAGTCTCGCGCCGAGGAAGCGGCTGCGCCTCCCACCGGTCAGGCGTCAGGCAGCGGTGCGGGTCATCCAGCTCTGCCGGTTGCCCTGGGTCCCGCCGCCGAGCTGACTCACGAGAGGCTCGTCGAACGTGGCGCCGATGCCTTCGCCGGGGCCCCTCAGCGTGCTCCCGGAACGGCCACGTGGTGGCGAGCGAGGTCCTCGGGATCGTCGAAGACCGCCCCAACCCTTCGCAAAGGCTGCCGGGGTGGCTCAGGTCCAGGTGCCGCCCGACCAGCTCGCACCCGACCAGGAGCTGCCCGACCAGGAGCTGCCCGACCACGTCGCACCCGACCACGTCGCACCCGACCAGGTCGCACCCGACCAGGTCGCACCCGACCAGGTCGCACCCGACCACGAGCTGCCCGACCAGGTCGCACCCGACCACGTGGCACCCGACCAGGTGGCACCGGACCAGGTTGCGCCGTTCCAGGTGCCGCCGGACCAGGTGGCGCCGAGGCCTTCGGCGGTGGCCATGGTCGAAGCCACGAACGGGCGGCCGAAGATGTCGACCTCGCCGGTGAGCGTGACGCCGTTGGCCGAGATGTGGTCGGTGCCTCGTGACTTCTCGAGCGAGCCGAGGCCGGTGCCGTTGGTGAGCTTCTGCGTGTAGCTCGCGGGGGTCTTCGAGAGCATCGCCGTGAGGTTGACCTTGCCGGCGCCCTGGGCCTGGGAATCGGCACCGGGCACCTTCGTGGCGTTGCTGCTGATGAATCGCTTCACCTGATCGGGCGAGAGGCTCGGGTACTTCTGTAGCACCAGGGCCACCGAACCGGACGCCATCGCCGCGGCCTCGGACGTGCCGCTCCCGCGGAACCAGCGCTCGCCGAGCCGTCCCTCGGGGTGCGCCGCGTCGAGGAAGGAGTTCGCCACCCGCAAGCCCTGGACATGCGAGCCCAGCGCCACGAAGTCCGGGTTCTTGCACAAGCTGCCGCATCCGGCTGAGCTCGCCGAGTAGGTGCCCATCACATCGTCGCTGGGCGAAGCCGTACCCATGAAGTCGTAGCCACCGGCCGCGATCACGTAGGGGTTGTAACCAGGGTTGGCGAGGCCCGGTGCGCCGCTGCCCCGTTGGTAGCCGCTGTTGCCGGCCGCCGTCACGACGACGAGGCCCTTCTTCCAGGCCTGCTCGGCGGCGTAGGAGAGCGGGTCCACGGTGGAGGACTGGCTGCTGTTGGTGCCGTAGGAGAGGTTGATGACCCGGATGTTGAGGCCACTGTCGTTGCGGTGCTGCACCACCCAGTTGATGGCGGCGATGACCTGGGAGACGTCGACGCCGCCGTCGGCGGTGCCGACCTTGATGGACACGATGCGGGCGTCGGGGGCGATGCCGCGGTAGGCGGAGGCGGGGGCGTTGGCGTAGGGGGTGGTGAGGGTGGTGTCCTTGCCGGCGATGAGGCCGGCCATGAAGGTGCCGTGGCCGTTGGTGTCGAGGTTCCGGAGGTTGGGGGCTTGGGACTCGAGGGACAGGTCGGGTCCGTAGATGACCTTGCCCGCGGTGCTCAGCCCGGCGACGGGGGACACGCCGGTGTCGATGACGGCGACGTCGACGCCGGCGCCGGTGTACCCGGCGTTCCACCACGCCTCAGCCCCCGTCAGCTCGGTCATGGCGTTCATCGAATACCGATCCGTTGCCGGGTCATACGTCGTCACGGCTCCCGCCACACCGGTGGACGCGAGGGAGCCCCCGACCGCCACGGATGCCGCCACCAGGGCGCCAACCAGGGCGCGGCCGCGTCGGCCGCCCCAGGTGGCTCCTCGCCCGCCCCAGCTCGCGCCTCGTCGATGGTTGCCCATGCCGCCTCCTCATTGCGCCTCGGGTGAGGTGCGATGCCCGGACGGTGGGTTTGCCATTGGCTCCCCGCCGGCTCAGGCAACCAAGTACAAGCCGACGGATCAACGCTCGTCAGAGCTACATCACTTTGATCTCACCCTGAGTGGTCGGCCGCTACGTTCCGTGCCTTGAGGACTGATCTTGGGCGGATGCGACCCCGGCTACGGCTTCGTCGACGGGCGTCGAGCAGCACGTCCGCCCGGCCAAGACGGCCACCCCGCCCACTCGGGCGGGCCGCGCGCCGCCCCGGCGCACGAACCGCCTGAGAAGCTGACGAGCGTCCGGCGTCGGTCCCGCCGCGCCTCTGCCGCCTCGCTGGGGTTCAGTCGGTGCCGGGGCGCCGGGCGGTCTCGTCGGTGGCCTTGACCTTGCCCCCGGGGCAGGTGCGGGCCAGCTCCTCG
>DAIQBC010000294.1:0-3320 GCA_036781345.1 Acidimicrobiales bacterium
TCAGCGTGGTGTTGCCCAGCAGCCCCGCCTCCTCGATGCGGTTCTTGGCCAGGCCCAGCGTGAGGGCGGAGCCGTAGATCGGGAACGACAGCTCGCGCAACAGGTACGAGAGGCCCCCGACGTGGTCCTCGTGGCCGTGGGTGGCGATGCACCCGATCACCCGGTCGGCGTTCTCGCGCAGCCACGTGAAGTCGGGGAGGATGAGGTCGACGCCCAGGTGCTCGAGCTCCGGGAACATCAACCCGCAGTCGAGCATCAGCAGCTGGTTCTCGCACTCCAGCACCATGCAGTTGCGGCCGATCTCGCCGAGACCGCCGAGGAACGTGATGGTGACAGGAGCGGCCATGGGCCCGAACCTACTGGCTCAGTGCAGCAGCCCCAGCCCAGAGAGCACCCGGCGAGCGTCGTCCTCGAGCCCCGCCGGCTCGGGACCGATCGGGAGGCGGCACGGACCAGAGGGGAGGCCGAGCACCCGCAGGGCCACCTTCACGGCCAGGGCAAACTGGGCGATCTCACGGCTCTCGTAGGCGTAGGAGTCGAACAGCGAGGCGTTGATCTCCCGGGCGCGATCGTGGTCGCCCTTGTCGAAGGCGGCCACGAGCTCGGCCATCAGCTCGCCGCACCAGTGGGTGGCCGTACCGACGACACCGACCGCACCCACGGCGAGAAGGGGGAGCGTCATGGGGTCGTCGCCCGACCACACGGCGAAGTCCGATGGGGCGGCCGCGATCACGCGAGCTGTCTCGCCCGGGTTGCCGGCGGCGTCCTTGACCCCCAGGATCGTGGGCACCTCGTTGGCAAGGCGGATGAGGACATCGGTGTCGATCTTCCGGCCGCTGCGTCCGGGGATGTCGTACATCACGAGGGGGAGGTCGGTGGCGGCGGCAACGGCCCGGAAGTGGGCCTCGATGCCGGCCTGCGAGGGCCGGTTGTAGTACGGAGTGACCACGAGGAGACCATCGACACCGGTGGCAGCCGCCCGCTGGCTGAGGGCACAGGTGTGACGAGTGTCGTTGGAGCCGGTGCCAGCGAGCAGGGGCACGTCGACGGCCGCCCGCACTGCTGTCCACAGCTCCACCTTCTCGTCGTCGGTGAGGGTCGGCGCCTCGCCAGTGGTTCCAGCCAGCACCAAGCCGTCGTTGCCATGCGCGACCAACCAGCGGGCCAGCGCCGTCGCCCCGGCAATGTCGAGGGCGCCATCGGCCTGAAATGGTGTGACCATGGCAGTGAGGACCCGTCCGAAGCGCGCCGCTGCCATCAGCCCTCGCCCTCCGTGCCGCGCTCGATGCCGAGTGTGCAGAGCAGATCCTCGTGCATCTCGAACCACACGGTGTGGTAGCTGGCGACCATCGGCTTGGTGAACCAGTCGAGGTCGCCCGAGCGCACCTGTTGCAGGGCCCACGACAGGCGCGGGCCGTAGGCGCCGAAGCGGTCGAGGGCCGCCCGGAGGTCGTTGCAGATGGGCTCGGCGTTGGTGTGCAGGGTTGCCAGCTGATCGATCACCCCGGCGTCGTAGGCAGCATCTCCGTGGTCGTTGACCGTGGATTGCCCGTCGACATCTCGCAGCTGCCACTCGGTGCAGATCGTCAGCAGATCGGTGTTCAGCGGGAGAAAGCGGGTGTAGGCGTCCTGCACCGCGGTGCTCCCCGCGGCCGCGTGGAGCTCTGCCCTGACCAGCTCCCCGTGCTGTGCGCGGCCGGCGACCGTGAGCGCGAAGCCGGCCAGACGGCCGTCGCGGTAGGAGGCCAGCCCGTCGGCGACGAGCTGGTCGAGCATCGGCTTGACCTCGGCTTCCGTGAGACCGGCGGCCTCGGCGACGGCGCCGGCTCCGGCCAACCCCTTGAGGCGCAGGCCGTGCATCACGAGAAGGCGGGGCTCCGAGGGCATGCTCATCGCTTCGGGACCCTACCAACGCCTCTTGGAGCGCCACGACCTCGCCATCGGCCTGCCCAACGACCTCTGGGCGGAGCGAAGGTGCGATCGCCACCGCTCCGAGCGTTACTGTGACGGTGTGTCACAGGCGGGTAGCGAGCCCAACAAAGGCGACATCCCCACCATCGAGGAGGTGGGGGATGCCCTCGGGTTCCTGCGCGCGGAGCTGCAGTCGCTCCGGGAGCGAGCGCCGCGGCGGGACACGGGAGATGGGTCCCTGGACGCCGGCGGCACACCAGTACCGGTGGTCGGAAGCCACCCGGTGACGGAGCCGCCCGCCACGCTCGAGACCGCGTCGGACGAGGAGATGGCCGGGGTGCCCATGCCCGCCACGGATCATCCCGTGACCTCCGACCTCGCCCGCCTCAACGAGCAGATCGACGGCCTCCGGGTGTCGATGGCCGACCGCTTCGATGCCATCCCGACGACCGACGTGCAGCCCCTCGTCGACCACCTCGACCGGCTCCACCAGCAGATCTCGGCCATCCCGGTCCTCGATCTGCACCCCCTGCGTGAGCACCTCGAACGTCTCCACCACCAGATCCAAGCCCTGCCCGCTCCCGACCTCGGATCCGTCCGGACCCATCTCGACCTCCTCAACCAGCAGGTCGCGGGCCTGCCGGGAGCCGAGCAGGTCGCCGGGGCACTGGCGCCCCAGCTCGATGCCGTGCGTGCGGCCCTGCGGCCCGATGCCGTGCTGGAGGCCATCGATGCCGCCGCCGCCACGCTCCGGACCCAGATCAGCGGCATCGTTGACGTGGCCCCCCAGGTCCGGCAAGCCCTCGATCCTCTGCGGGCTCGGATCGACCAGTTGGTCGAGTCCGACGGCACCGTGCGGGAGGACCTCGTCCTGGCTACCGAGGTCCTGGTGGGGCTGACCCAGCTCACCGAGGCGAGCGAGCAACGCCTGACAGATCTCGTGAACGGACAGGAGATCGCCCTCGACGCCCAGCAGGCGCTGATCACCGAGACCCTCGCCAACCTCTCGCGGTCTGTGAGCGAGCAGGTCCAGCAGGTCGAGAGCCAGATGACGGTCCTAGTCAACCGGATCACCTCGTTCGAGGACTCGGTCGGCGCGCACCTGAGGAGCGCCATCACGCGGATGGAGGAAGGGTTGGCGGCTCGGCTGCACGAGCAGGTGGCCGAGCTCGGCCTGGCTGAGCTCGGCGCATCGGTCACGGGCCTGGTCGAGCAGGTGTCCGCCGGCCGGAGAGATGATCGGACGCTGACCGATGCCGTCCAGGCCCTCGACGCGCGGGTCGCCGACCTGGGCCATGACGATCTGACACCCGTGCGGACGGCACTGGACGCGCTCCAGGCCGAGATCGCGGCGCGCCCGGTCCCCGACCTCGGCGCCGTCGAGTCCGGGATCGCCTGGCTGACGGCGG
>DAIQBC010000295.1:0-3298 GCA_036781345.1 Acidimicrobiales bacterium
ACCACGTGGCTGTGGTGGTGGACGACGCCGACCAGGGCGTGGAGGAGGTGGTGCGCGGCGACGACCTGCTCGACGCCACGCCCAGCCAGGCGCACCTGCTCGACCTCCTGGGTCGGCGCCGGCCGGCCTGGGCCCACGTGCCCCTCGTCCTGGGTCCTGACGGCCAGCGCCTGGCCAAGCGCCATGGCGCCGTCACGCTCAGCGACCTGGCGAGCCTTGGGGTGGGCGTCGTGGAGGTGCGGGCGCGGCTGGCGCGCAGTCTGGGCCTGGCCGCGCCCGATGAGGTGGTCACGATGGAGGAGCTGGTCGAGCGGTTCGACCCTGCGGAGGTGCCCTCGGTCCCATGGGTGCTCGACGCGGGATCGTGACCGGGTCCGGCCCCGACCGGAGATACCCGTGCGTGCCGCTACCGTCCATCGCGATGGGCATCGTCGACGACGACATCGTGGCGGTGCGGGAAGCCACCGACATCGTCGCCGTCATCACGAAGTACACCCAGCTGCGTCGGTCCGGCCAGCGGTGGGTCGGCCTGTGCCCCTTCCACGCCGAGAAGACGCCGTCGTTCAGCGTCAACCAGGAGCTCGGCCTCTACCGGTGCTGGGGCTGCCAGGTGCGCGGCGACGTGATCACCTTCGTCAGGGAGGTGGAGCACCTCGACTTCGTCGGGGCTGTCGAGCTGCTGGCGGGCTGGGCGGGGATCACGCTGCGCTACTCCGACAAGGGCGAGGGGGAGACCCGCCAGCGACGGACTCGGCTCGTCAAGGCGGTGGAGCAGGCCGTCGAGTGGTACCACGACCGACTCCTGTCCGCACCCGACGCCGCCGTGGCGCGGAAGTACCTGCGGGAACGTGGCCTCAGCGGTGACGAGGTGCGCGCCTTCCGTCTCGGCTGGGCCCCGGAGGCGTGGGACGAGATGGTCCGGGCCCTCAAGCTGCCGGACGACATCGTGCGCGACACCGGGCTCGGCTACCTCAACCGGAACGACCGCCAGACGGATGCCTTCCGCGGTCGGATCCTGTTCCCGATCTTCGACGCCAACGGGGATGCGGTGGGGTTCGGCGGGCGGGTGATGCCCGGCGGGGAGGGGCCCAAGTACAAGAACACACCCGAGACGATCCTCTATCAGAAGTCCAAGCTCCTCTACGCGCTGAACTGGTCGAAGGCGCGCATCGTCAACGACGACCGGGTCATCGTGTGCGAGGGCTACACGGACGTGATCGGCTTCGCGCGGGCCGGCCTGCCTGCCGCGGTCGCCACCTGCGGCACCGCCCTCACCACCGAGCACGTGAAGCTGCTACGGCGCTACGCGCGCAAGCTGGTGCTGGCCTTCGACGCCGATTCCGCCGGGCAGGCGGCGGCGGAGCGCTTCTACCAATGGGAGCGCGAGCTCGACCTCGAGGTGACGGTGGCCGACCTGCCGGCGGGCGTCGATCCCGCCGACCTGGCGTCGAGCGACCCTGAGCGCCTGGCCGCCTCCGTGCGGGACGCGGTCCCGTTCCTCAAGTTCCGCGTCGATCGCGTGCTCAGCGGGGCCGACCTCACCACCGCCGAGGGCCGAGCGCGCGCAGCCGAAGCGGCCTTGGAGGTCATCCGGGAGCACCCGAGCGACCTCGTGCGTGACCAGTACGTGATGGAGGTGGCGGGCAGCACGCGGGTGTCGCCCGACCAGCTGCGCGAGATGCTGCGCCGCCCGGCGCCTCCAGCTCGCGAGCGCGTCGACCCGCGTGGTCCTGCCCCGGACGCGCTGGAGGCCCGGGCCGTGCGCCCGCGCGTCCTGGACGAGCGTGACAGCCCCGAGCTGGAGGTGTTGCGCCACGTCATCCACGAGTGGCCCGCCGTCGAACCGTGGATCCGTTACGAGGAGCTGTTCGACAGCGATCTCCACGCGGCCGCCTTCCGGATCCTCATGGCTCACCCCACCGTCCGGGGCGCCATCGAGGCCGCGGATCCAGGGGTGGCCGACCTGATCGGGCGACTCGCCACCGAGGAGCTGCAGGCCGAGCCCTTTGACGCGGTGGTGCGGCTGCTCACCGAATGGGCGCGCCGCGAGGTGACGGGGCTCACCTCCCGCGTCGGATCGGCGGCAGAGCCGGCCGACCTCATGCGCCAGCAGCAGTGGCTCACCTTGATGATCGACCGCCTGCGCGACCCGGCTGCCGCAGGTGAGGCCGCGGATGAGTTGGTAGCCTTTGTTGGACACCAAGGCGAGGAAGGGGCATGACCGAGGCGACCCCGACGCTCAACCCCTGGGAGGGCTCCGAGGAAGACCTGCGTGAGCTGGTCCTTCGGGGCAAGGCCACGGGGTCACTCACGATGGATGACGTCGTTGACGCGCTCCGGCAGGTGGAGCTCACGGCGGACGTGATCGAGAGCGTGCGAGAGCGGTTGGCCGCCGCGGGCATCGAGCTCGACGAGTCGGTGCCGCATGACGAGGAGTTCGACGCATTGGCCCTGGCTGGTCCTGGTCCGCTGCCGTCGGTGGAGGCGGAGCTCCACGAGGCCCGGGATGCTGCGTACGTCGCGGCTGACTACGAGGAGGACGGCCCCGAGCTGGGTGGCGTTCGTCCCGCTCGCTCTGCGGCGGCCCGCCGTCGGGTGATCCGCGTGGCGGCCTCCCCAGATCGCGAGGGCGGTGGGTCGTCCGACCCCGTGCGGATGTACCTCAAGGAGATCGGCCGTGTTCCGTTGCTCGTCGCGGCGGAGGAGGTCGAGTACTCGCGCCGGGTGGAGGCGGGGGGCGTGGCGGCCACAGAACTGGCCGACCTGGCGGCGTCGGGCCGGCTGTCGGGTCTCGAGTTCGATCAGCGCCGCACTCTGCAGCGCACAGTCCGGCGGGGCGAAGACGCGCGGGCGGTGCTCATCGAGGCCAACCTGCGCCTCGTCGTGTCGATCGCCAAGCGCTACGTGGGTCGAGGGATGCACTTCCTCGACCTGATCCAGGAGGGCAACCTCGGTCTGATGCGGGCCGTGGAGAAGTTCGACTACACGAAGGGCTTCAAGTTCTCCACCTACGCCACGTGGTGGATCCGGCAGGCCATCACCCGCGCCATCGCCGATCAGGCCCGCACCATCCGCATCCCGGTGCACATGATCGAGACCATCAACAAGCTCATCCGCACGAGCCGCTACCTGGTGCAGGAGCTGGGGCGCGAGCCGACGCCGGAGGAGATCGCCGAGAAGATGGAGCTGCCGCTCGACAAGGTGCGCAAGGTCCTCAAGATCGCGAAGGAGCCGATCTCGCTGGAGACGCCCATCGGCGAGGAGGAGGACAGCCACCTCGGCGACTTCATCGAGGACA
>DAIQBC010000296.1:0-3285 GCA_036781345.1 Acidimicrobiales bacterium
GGTGGTCACTGTCGCCGGGGCCTTCCTGCAGGGGTCGTTCCGCCTGGCCAACGCCCTGCCCGCACAGGTCGGCAACGTGGCGACCCGTGTGTCACTCGTCGACCTCGGGGTCGGGGGTCCCGAGGAGCGCCAGCGCACCTACGACCGGTACGTGACCCGGCTGGGTGTCGCCGGGATGGTCAGCACCCTGGTGACCCTGGCGTGCGCGCCCCTGGTGCCGTGGCTGGTGGGCAGCGAGTGGCGCCCGGCGGTCGGCGTCATCATGGCCTTGGCCCTCACGGTGCCCTGGCGTCTGATGTTGAGCATCGCCGGTGCCTTGGCCCTGGCCGGCGGCGCGACGGCACGGTTGCTGCGGTGGGAGACGGCCCGCCTGGTGATCGTGGTGGTCCTGCTGGTGGTGGCGGCCCAGGTCTCCTTCGCGGCCATGGTGGCAACCGTCGCTCTCGCCGAGGTCGTGTCCTGCCTGACCTACCATGCGCTGGCCACGAAGGCGACCGGCCTCCGGCCCCGACGGGGCCTGTGGGTGGCGGCCATCACCTCCGCCGTGGTGATCGTTTTGGTCGCCACCAGCGTGGTACCGCCGGGGGCGAGCTGAGAGGAGCGAAGGTGCCCGAGACGTTCGATGCCAGCGTCGAGCTGCCGCCGGCCGCAGGGATCGTCGATCAGCGGGTCTGGCTGCCCGAGCGGGCCCGCGGGTGCTCGGTGCTCCACCTCGGCTGCGTCGATGACCGCCTCACCGAGCAGCGGGCGGGCACGGGCACCCTCCTCCACGAGCAGCTGGCAGCCACCGCGAAGCGGCTGGTCGGCGTCGACATCTCGGCCCCTGGGTTGGTCACGCTCGAGCGCCTCGTCCCCGGCGAGTACATCCATGGCGATGTCGAGAGGCTCGACCAGCTCGACCTGCCCACCGTCGACCTGGTCATCGCAGCCGAGATCATCGAGCACCTCGGCTCGCCCGGCGCGTTCCTCACGACCCTGCGGGGCTACCTCGAGCGCACCGGGGCCACCGCCTTGATCACCACCCCCAACGCCCTCGGGTGGCGGCTGACGTCGACGTTCGTGGCGAGGCGGCGCGAGGTCACCCACCCCGACCACCGACTGCTCTACAGCCCGGCCACCCTCGCCCGCACGATCGAGCTGGCCGGCCTCGAGCTGCAGGCCCTGTGGTCGCACACGTGGCGCAGCGGTCGGCACGGCCTGCGCTCTCTCGTCATCGACGGCCTCGATGCCGCCGCCCTGCGGTGGAGCCCGTGGTTGGGAGTGGGCCTCATCGCCGAGGTCACGGCCCGGCCCCCGGCGTCGACGTCGTCCTGAGCCCTCGGTAGCGCTCAGCCGGTGGCGGGGTCGCTGACCGCCCGGGCGACGACGAGGTAGCCGTTGCTGGCGTAGTGGCGGGGGAGGGCTCGGGCGGCCAGCTCGAGGGCGAACCCCAGCAAGTTCACGGCCGCCGCGAGCAACGACCCCACCGCTCGCACCACCGGGTTGGAGGAGGTGGTCGCGGCGCCAGCCGGGTACGCCGCCAACAGCAGGCCAGCCAAGAACAGCTCGGTGAGATGGTCCACCCGCACGACCCTGAAGCCGTGCCGCTCGATGACCAGCCGGAGGCCCTCCTCGGTCCAGCGCCAGTAGTCATGCGGGTCCGGGTGGTGGACCCACACGCCGTGGGTGGACAGCAGCAGCGTGCCGTCGGGTCGCAGAACCCGGCGCGCCTCGCGCAGCACTGCGTGGGGGTCGGTCACGTGCTCGAGGTTCTGGGTCGACAGCACGATGTCGACGGCTCCCGATCGCACCGGTAACTGCTCCCCGGCGCGGGTCACGTCGGGCGCACCGTGGAGCGAGGTGTAGTCGAGGCCGACGTAGGGCCCCCGGAAGAAGCTCTCGTAGGGACGGGCCCCGCAGCCCACGTCGAGCACCGTCCCCGGCCCGAGGTGATCCGCTTCGCGCCGCAGGCCCCGGGCGAGCTGGCGGAGGGGGTGGTAGGCGAGGTCGGTGAGACGCGGACGGACCCTGTCCTCTGCGCTGCCGTGGCCGTCCAAGGCGGACAACCTAGTGGCCTGGCCCGCTGAGCTTCAGACGATCTCCAGCATCCGCTGCAGGGCCACCCGTGCCCCCTCCGCGGTGTTCGGATCGACCGCGATCCGGTTCACGACCTGGCCCTCGACGAGGTTCTCGAGCACCCAGCACAGGTGTGGGGCGTCTATGCGGAACATCGTCGAGCAGGGGCAGACAAGAGGGTCGAGGGACAGAACCGTCTTGTCGGGGGTCTCGTCGTTGAGGCGGTTCACGAGGTGGATCTCGGTGCCCACGCCGATGGTGGCTCCGACGGGCGCCTCGTTGACCGTGCGGATGATGAAGTCGGTGGAGCCCACGTGGTCGGCCATCTGGCACACCTCATAGCTGCACTCCGGGTGTGTGACGACGATGCCGTCGGGGTGCTCGGCACGGAAGGCCTCGATGTGCTCGGGACGGAAGCGCTGGTGGACCGAGCAGTGGCCCTTCCAGAGCAGCAGCGTGGCGTCCTTGCAGTCGGCCTCGGTGAGACCGCCCCGTTCGAAGCGCGGGTTCCACACGCGCATGTCATCGAGGCCATACCCCATGGCCAAGCCGGTGTTCCGACCGAGGTGCTGGTCGGGGAAGAACAGGACCTTGTCGCCGCTGCCGCTCGCCCCGACCGATTCCTTGCCGGCGCGGAGGCCCTTGCCGAGGGCCCAGTCGAGCACGGCCCGGGCGTTGGTGGAGGTGCAGACCGCCCCGCCGTGACGGCCCACGAAGGCCTTGAGAGCGGCGCTGGAGTTCATGTAGGTGATGGGGATCACCCGGCTGATGTCGGTGGTGGCGGCCAGGGCCTCCCAGGCCTCCTCGACCTCGTCGAGGTCGGCCATGTCGGCCATGGAACAGCCCGCGTTCAGGTCGGGGAGGATCACCTGCTGGTGGTCGCCGGTGAGCACATCGGCCGACTCGGCCATGAAGTGGACCCCGCAGAACACGATGTACTCGGCCTTCTCCGCCTCTTGGGCGAGCACCGACAGCCGGTAGCTGTCCCCACGGGCGTCGGCCCAGCGGATGACCTCGTCGCGCTGGTAGTGATGGCCGAGGATGAACACCCGGTCGCCCAGGGTGGACTTGGCGACCGCGATCCGAGCGTCGAGGTCCTCCGAAGAGGCGTCGGTGTAGCGCTCGTCGAGCTGTCCTTGCAGTCTCAGCATGTTGGTGGCCCCTCCACGGGTGAAGGTTCCGGTTGCGGACGGCGGGGACAGCCCGGTCGCCTCTCCCGCGGGGATGTCG
>DAIQBC010000297.1:0-3283 GCA_036781345.1 Acidimicrobiales bacterium
ACCTCATCGCCTGCCCGAGCTGCGGGCGGGCGGAGATCGACGTGATCCAGGTGGCGAAGGACGCCATGGAGGCCTTCGGTGATCGTGAGATCCCGCTCCAGGTGGCGGTGATGGGCTGCGTGGTCAACGGGCCCGGAGAGGCCCGCGACGCCGACATCGGCATTGCGGCCGGCCGCCGCCGTGGCCACCTCTTCGTCAAGGGCCGGAACGTGGCGGTCGTACCCGAGGACGAGATGGTGTCGACGCTCGTGGAGTGGGCGGAGTTCATCCACGAGCACGGCGTCGAGGCTGCGGTCGCTCGCGTCGACACCGAGAAGGCGGCCCGCGAGGCGGAGAAGGACCGCGCCGAGCTGCTGTCTGAGCAGGGCGACGACGCCAACGCCAGCGAGCAACGTGTGGAGCTGATCCACAAGCGGGTCGAGGGCTAGCCGGGGCGGGGCCTACCATCGCCCGATGGCCAAGGCTCCCATCCTCACCCCCCAGGGGGACGACTTCCCCCGCTGGTACCAGGATGTCGTCGCCAAGGCGGAGCTGGCCGACAACGGTCCGGCTCGGGGCACCATGGTCATCCGTCCTTACGGATTCGCCATCTGGGAGCGGATGCAGGCGGAGGTCGACCGTCGCATCAAGGTGGCAGGGGCCGAGAACTGCTCCTTCCCGCTGCTGATCCCGGAGAGCTACCTGACCCGCGAGGCCGACCACGTCGAGGGGTTCAGCCCCGAGCTGGCCGTGGTCACCCACGCCGGCGGCAAGGAGCTCGAGGAGCCGCTCGTGGTACGCCCCACCAGCGAGACGGTGATCGGCGAGTACATGGGCAAGTGGGTGCAGAGCTACCGTGACCTGCCTCTGTTGCTGAACTGCTGGAACAACGTGGTGCGCTGGGAGCTACGCCCGAGGCTGTTCCTTCGCACCACCGAGTTCCTGTGGCAGGAGGGTCACACGGCGCACGCCACCGCCGAGGATGGTGCCGCCTACACGGCCAAGATCCTGAACGACGTATACGCCGACTTCATGGTGGAGGTCCTCGCGATCCCCGTGATTCCCGGCCGCAAGACGGCCGCCGAGCGGTTCCCGGGCGCGGTGAACACGCTCACGGTGGAAGCGATGATGGGCGACGGCAAGGCGCTCCAGATGGGGACCAGCCACGACCTCGGGCAGAACTTCTCGCGGGTGTTCGACATCACGTATCTCGATGCCAACGGCGAAACCCGGCTGTGCTGGACCACCTCGTGGGGCGCGTCCACCCGAATGGTCGGCGGGCTGATCATGGCCCATGGTGACGACGCCGGCCTGGTCATCCCACCCGTGCTGGCGCCGGTCCAGGCTGTGGTGCTGCTGGTGCGCGACGAGGACGGCGCCGGCGCGGCGGCCGACGCGCTGGTGGCTGAGCTCCAGGCCACCGGCATCAGGGTGCGCCTCGACGCACAGGTGGCCTCCAGCTTCGGGCGGCGAGCCACCGACTGGGAGCTGAAGGGCGTCCCCGTGCGGGTGGAGGTGGGCCCTCGCGACCTTGCAGAGAACCTCGTCACCCTGGTGCGCCGGGACACGGGCGCCAAGGAGCAGATCGCGCCGGCGGAGGCTGCGGCCCGGGTGGGTGAGCTGCTGGCGTCGATGCAGGTCGAGCTGCTGGCCGGCGCCACCCGCCGGCGCGACGACCGCACCGCGCAGGTCACCTCCATCGAGGAAGCGGTGGAGGCGGGCAAGGTCGGCTTCGCGCAGATCGCGTGGGATCTGCTCAGGGACGGGGGGGAGGAGCGCCTCGGCCGTGACGCCATCTCGGTCCGGTGCCTCCAGACCGCCGATGGGGGCCTCCCGGCCAGCGAGGACGCCCCCGACCTCGTCGCCTATGTGGCGAGGAGCTACTGACCGCACATCCGGGGCGAGCCGATGGGCGGCCCTGCGGGGTGACTGGTAGAGTCAATCCGCTATTCGATCGTTCGTTTGCTCTGGAACGGCGTGGGCTTCGGCCCGCGCCGTTGCTGTGTCAGGAGGAGGTGAGGGACTGCGATGAGTGCTGTGGATCGCTTGCACGACATCGTCGCGCCCCTCGTCGAGGCCGCTGACCTGGAGCTGTACGACCTCGATCTCGCCGGCGGGGTGCTCCAGGTCCTGGTCGACAGGCCAGGCGGCGCCGACATCGGGGCGATCAGCACTCTGGCCCGGGCGATCTCGCGCGCGCTGGATGAGCATGACCCGATCGACGGGAACTACGCCCTCGAGGTGAGCACGCCGGGGTTGGAGCGGCACCTGCGCACGCCAGCGCACTTCGTGGCCGCGGCCCGGGGTCGGATGGCCGCCAAGATCAAGACCAAGCCGGGCGTCGAGGGCGAACGGCGGGTCGAGGGCGTCATCACCGCGGCTGACGACACCACGTTCACCGTGCAGAGCGCCGAAGGCGGCGAGCGCATGCTGCGCTACGAGGACATCGAGCGAGCCCGCACCACCTTCGAGTGGGGCGGCGCGCCCAAGCAGGAGAGGACCAGGTCATGAGCAACATCGACTTCGGCGAGGCACTTGCAGCGCTGGCACAGGACAAGGGCATCTCCGTCGACACCCTGCTGGGCGCCCTGGCCGATGCGCTGGAGTCTGCCTACAAGCGGATGCCGGGCGCCAACGAGTACGCCTGGGTCACCATCGACCCGGACACCTTCGACATCCGCGTCTTCGCCCAGGAGATCGACGAGGACGGTGAGCCCTACGGTCCCGAGCTCGATGTCACTCCTGACAACTTCGGGCGCATCGCGGCGATGACGGCGCGGCAGGTGATGACCCAGCGCATCCGCGAGGCCGAGCGGGAGCTCAAGTACGAGGAGTACGCCGGCCGCGAAGGCGACATCGTCACGGGCATCATCCAGCAGACCGACAGCCGCTACACCCTCCTCGACCTCGGCCGGGTGGAGGCGCTGTTGCCCCAGGCCGAGCAGGTGCCCTACGAGCGCCCGGCACCCAACACCCGCCTGAAGGCCTACATCGTGGAGGTGCGCCGCACCGCCAAGGGTCCGCAGATCGTCGTTTCGCGCACCCATCCCGGACTCATTCTGGAGCTGTTCAAGCTCGAGGTGCCCGAGATCGCCGATGGCGTGGTCGAGCTCCGGGCCTGCGCACGCGAGCCAGGGCACCGCACCAAGATCGCCGTTTGGTCGAACGACTCGAACGTCGACCCGGTCGGCGCCTGTGTCGGTGCGCGGGGCGCCCGAGTGCGCCAGGTCGTGAACGAGCTCAACGGTGAGAAGATCGACATCGTCCCGTTCTCCGACGACCCCTACGACTTCGTGATGAAGGC
>DAIQBC010000298.1:0-3270 GCA_036781345.1 Acidimicrobiales bacterium
AGGAAGCCGTAGCCCTCGTCGCGCAGGTCGAGGTAGCCCTCGACGTCGATCGGCTCACCGGCATACTCCTCCGGCGGGCCGCCCTGGCCCTGCGGCTGTCCGGAGCCCTCGACCCGGTCTCGGTTGCGGCCCCGACGACGACGGCGACGGTTGCCGCCCTCGTCCTCGTCGCCGGGCTCACCGGCGGATCCCTGGACTGGGCCCGGCTGTTGGTTGGCGGTGCCCCCCGGCTGGCCCTCACCACGCTGGTTGCCGCCGTTCCCCCGGCCGCCCTGGTTGCCGCCGTTGCCCCGGCCGCCCTGGCCCCCCTGGTTGGCCTGCCCGCCTTGCCGGACCGGCTGCCCGTTCTGCCCGCCGCGCTCCTGCCGGTCCCGGCGGCCCTGCTGGCCGTTCTGCCCGCCGCGTTCCCGGCTCGTTGGCGAGGCGTCGGCGACGGCGTGATCCGCAGGATCGTCGGGGACGGCCACCTCACCCTCCGACGGGGCCGGCGGCTCGTCGCCGGGCAGGGCATCGACCTTGACGACCTCGGCGGCGGCCTTGCTGCCCCGGGTCGCTCGCGGCTTGGGTGCCGCCTCGGCGGCAGCCGGATCGGTGGGGGCGGCGTCGCCCTCGACGCCCGTGAGCTGGAGGATCAGGTCGACGATGTCGGCCTTCTTGGCTCGGGCCGGGGGCTTGCCGCCGAGCGCCTTGGCGATCGTCAGCAGCTCATCGCGGTCCTTGCGCTCCAAGGCGGAGCGTTCAAGGTCGGTGGAGTCCACGCTCATTCGAGTGGGTACCTCATGGTTCGAAGGGGGAAGTGCCGGTGGAGCGAGGGGATCGCCTCCACATCAGGGGATGTCGGAGCCGCCGGCGCCGGATGTCCGGTCGGTGTCGACTCCACGTTGCGCCCCCGGGCGGAACAGACCCTCATCGTAGCGCGAGCCCCCAGAAAGCCGAAACTCCGCCCCAGCTCGGGGCGTCAGCGGCCTGATCCGCCCGGTTCGGGTGGCGGTGAGGGATCCTTTCCGGGTGAGCTCTCCGCCCCCCCGGCATCTGGCCACCGGCCGTCGTGCGACACGGTCGCGGGCGGGGGCGCTGACGACCGGCCTCGTCGTCCTGATGTTGCTTGGTGCGGGCGTGGCCTTCGTCACCTCCCGAAGCGACGGTGAACCCGGGTTGCGAGCCGCCGCCGGTTCATCGACGACGACGACCTTGGTAACCACCACGTCCTCGTCGACCACGACGACGGCGCCACCTCGGGAAGCCACCATCGCCTTCGGCGGGGACGTTCTGATCCACTCGGGCGTATGGGCGGCCGCGGACACCGGCGACAGCTACGACTTCTCCCCGATGCTGGCGCCCATCGCGGCGCAGCTCACCGCCGCCGACCTGGCCGTGTGCCACCTCGAGGTGACGCTGGCCCGGCCTGGGGACCCGCTCTCGACCTACCCGAGGTTCCGCGCCCCACGTCAGCTGGCCGCCAACCTCGCGGCCGCCGGGTTCGACGGGTGCTCGGTGGCGTCGAACCATGCCCTCGACTTCGGGGAGCCGGGGGTGGTGGCGACCCTCGAGGCTCTCGACGAAGCCGGGCTGCAGCATGCGGGCACCGCCCGCTCACCGGAGGAGGACACGCGGCCCGCGCTCTACGAGGCCGGCGGGATCCAGGTGGCCCAGCTCTCGTATGCGTACGGGTTCAATGGCTTGACGCGGCCGGCGGGCAAGGAGTGGCTCGTCGACCAGATCGACCCGGCGCTGATCCTGGCCGATGCTCAGGCGGCACGAACAGCCGGCGCAGAGCTCGTGGTGGTGTCCCTGCACTGGGGCAGCGAGTACAAGCAAGAGGTCGTGGCGGCGCAGCAGGAGGTCGCCGACGCGCTGGCGGCCGTGCCGGGTGCGGTCGACCTGGTCGTCGGGAGCCACGCCCACGTCGTCCAGCCCATCTCGAAGGTGGGCGAGATGTGGGTGGTGTGGGGCATGGGCAACCTGCTGTCGGACAACACGCCGAAGTGCTGCCGAGAGGAGACCACCGACGGTGTGGTGGTGACGGTGAGCATCGGGGATGTGGCCACTGGCGTAGGCGTCACCGGCATCGCCTTCACCCCCACGTGGAACGAGCGCGACACGTTCCGGGTGCTCCCGGCCGCTGCCACCCTCGCGGCGGGCACCACCGAGCGGGCGCTGGCCGCCGACCTGCGGGAGTCGTTCCAGCGCACGTCCTCGGCCATCCTCGCCCTCGGCGGACCCGAGCTCGGTGTCATCCCTGATCGCACCCTGCCGCCCTGATCGGGGCCAGCTCCTAGCGCGTCGGCCGAACCAGGCGGGCCATCAGCTCGTGGCCTGGGATCGGCGGGCAGGCCGCCGTCGCCGGCTCCGTGTAGGTGCCGCCGGGGCCATCGGCGGCAGAGTCCACGAGCACGTACGGCACCGCGTCGGTGGTGTGGGTCTTGAGCTCGACCGGGGTGGGGTGGTCGGGCAGCAGGAGCATCCGCCAGGGGCCCATGGCATCGAGGCCGGTGACCAGGTCGGTGAGGATGCGTCGATCCCAGGCCTCGAGCGCCTTCACCTTCTCCTCCAGGTTCCCAGCGTGGCCGGCCTCGTCCGTGGCTTCGACGTGGATGAGGAACAGGTCGGCGCCCGCCTCCAGCGTGCGGAGCGCGGCGTCGCGCTTGCCCTCGTAGTCGGTGTCGAACCAGCCGGTTGCGCCCGGCACCTCCACTCGCTCGATGTCGGTGAGCACACCGAGGCCCCGGATGAGGTCGACGGCGGTGACAAGGGCGGCCCGGCAGCCGGTTCGGTCGACGAAGCGCGGCATCTGCGGCTGGAAGCCCTGGCCCCACAGCCACACCTGGTTGGCCTGCAGGCCGAAGCTGCCGACGATCTCGCGGCTCGCGTCCATCACCGCCTGCACCTTGGCGGCGGCCGGGCCGGTGGGCCACACCACAGGCTTGTCGGACAAGTCGTGCGGGGGCGTGCACACGGCGTCGGCCCAGTCGGCCGGCGCCACCAGGATGTGTCGGTACTGCACCCCGGCGTGGAACTCGATGTCGGCTCCCGCCCCGCGGCCGAGCTGCGCGTCGAGCGCCTCGATCACCTCGGTGGCCGCCTCGGTGGACGGGTGCCCACCGGCGAAGTCGAGCATGGTGCCGCCGTCGCCGACCGTCGACAGGTTGCAGCGGTAGGCAACCTGGTCGGGGCGAAGCCGCAGGCCGAGCGCGGCCGCTTCGATGGGCGCCCGTCCGGTGTGGAAGCGGGCCGGGTCGTAGCCGAGGATCGACATGTTGCCCACGTCGC
>DAIQBC010000299.1:0-3254 GCA_036781345.1 Acidimicrobiales bacterium
CCTCGAGGCCGACATGGCCGACGAGCTAGCCGGCATCGCGGACGATTGGTATGACGATGCGGCGGCCATCGAGACGGTCGACGTGGCGCTGGAGAAGACCGACATCCGCCTCACCGACCTCGCCTTGGTGTGGATCCCGGTCTGAGCGTCGCGGGAGCAGAGCGGATCTGACGGTCTGTCAGAATGCCCACCGTGCCCGACCACCCCACCCGAGACGACCTCGACCTCTGCAGCGGCGCCTTCTGGGCCGGCGACCACCACGAGGCGCTCACCTGGATGCGGGCCAACGCGCCCGTCTACTTCGACGGCACCGTGTGGGGCGTCAGCCACTACGCCGACATCAAGGCCGTGTCCAAGGACCCGGCCACCTTCTGCAGCGCCGGCGGGATCCGGCCGCAGCAGCCGGCCCTGCCGATGATGATCGACATGGACGACCCCGAGCACCTCCAGCGACGCAAGCTGGTCAACAAGGGGTTCACGCCGCGGCGGGTCCGCGACAGCGAGCCGCTGGTGCGGGCGGCCTGCACCGAGATCATCGACGCCGTGATCGACCGCGGGGCCGGCGACTTCGTGAACGAGGTGGCGGCCCACCTTCCGATGATCATGATCGGCGACGCCCTCGGGGTGCGCCCCGAGCACCGGGCCAAGCTCCTCCGGTGGTCCGACGACATGCTCAAGGGCCTGGCCTCCGAAGCCACGCCCGAGCAGGCCGAGGCGGCCGGGAACGCCTTCGTGGAGTACACGCTCTACGCCGCCGAGGTGATCGCCGACCGCCGAGCGGAGCCACGCGACGACCTCATGAGCGTGCTGGTGCAGGCCGAGGTCGACGGCGACCGCCTCTCCGACGACGAGATCATCCAGGAGTCGCTGCTCATCCTCGTGGGTGGCGACGAGACCACCCGGCACGTCATCTCCGGCGGCGTCCACCAGCTCCTCGTGCACCGCGACCAATGGGACCAGCTGGCTGCTCACCCCGACCAGCGCCCCGCGGCCGTCGAGGAGATGCTCCGGTGGGTCACCCCGATCAAGAACATGGTGCGCACCGCCACACGCGACGTGGAGCTGCACGGCCAAGCGATCCGGCAGGGGGACGAGCTGATGCTGCTCTACCCGTCGGCCAACCGCGACGAGGCCGTCTTCGACGACCCGTTCCGCTTCGACAGCGCCCGCAGCCCGAACGAGCACCTGGCCTTCGGCTTCGGCACCCACTTCTGCCTCGGCGCCAGCCTGGCCCGGCTCGAGATCGCCACGATGCTCGACGAGCTGCTCACCCGGATGCCCGGCCTTGCGCTGGCCGACCCGAGCGCCCCACTCGTCTACCGTCCCGCCAACTTCGTCAGCGGCTTGGAAACCCTCCCCGTCACCTGGTGAGGTCGCTCAGGACGACCCGCCCCCCAGGCGGTCGAGGATGTTCCGCGTGATCCGCTCGATCTGCGGGTCGCGCCCGGCCAGGCCATGCGCCCAGTCGGTGCTGCCGGACGTGACCACCACGCCGCCGGCCGGCGAGGTGTAGGTGCCGAGCACGGCGTGGCCGTAGGAGATCCGCTCCACGTCCTCCTCGGAGCGGCGGCCGAACAGCCGCGCGGCGATGAACTCCACCTCCGAGGGCTCGTTGGGGGCGGGCGGCCGGGCGGCGGTGGTGCGGGTGAAGTGGGCGGCGGGCGCGGTCCCGAGGATCTCGAAGTCAGACGGCGTGCCGTCCACCCCGGTGGGATACGGGAGCCCATCCCGGTAGGTGAAGTCGCAGCCGTCGCACTCGTAGCCGACGGTGGTGGCGGCCGCACCGAGCAGGTCGCCGTAGCCGAGGCCAGTGCCGTCGAAGATCCAGTGGTCGGCGCGGTGGATCGTGTAGCCCCCGGCCCCGGCGGTGGCCCGCTTGCCGATGCGGTGGTAGCCGCCGCGGGCGAAGCTCACGCCGGTCATGTGGTTCTCGGGCCGCTCGATGAGGTGGTCGGACCACATGCTGGTGAGCTCGCTCACGCGGTCGGTGCCGAACACCGGGTCATCCTTCAGGAAGCCCTTGTAGCCCACCATCGTGGCGCCCGGCCCCTCGGGCGTCGGATCCTCCAGGCGCACCTGCCAGAAGGCGGTGTTGCCGGAGAAGAACGCCGCGTGGCCACCGCGACCGATGAAGCCCTCCACCGTGTCGCGCATGCCGGCTGACCAGTACTCGTCGTGGCCGACCGACAGGAACAGGGAGTAGCCGCCGGCCAGGAGGAGGTCCGGGTGGTCAGCGAGATCGGCGTTGGTCACGATGTCGATGGCGTAGCCGTGGCCCTCCGCCCACTCGAGGAACGGCTGCTCCCAGTCGGGCCAGCCCGCCGACCCGGCGTAGGGCGACAGGTGGTTGAGGCGCAGGTAGCCGACGTGGGCCGCCATCTGGGGGTCGGGTGGGTGCACGGTGGTGACCCGACGGCCAGCACCGGGTGGCTTGCAGAGGTAGCCCGGCGCCATCGGGCGCTGGAGCGACACGTGGGTGCCGCCCGTGTAGAGGTTGCGGCCCCCGAAGTCGTTGTAGGCGTGCCAGGTGTTGGTCGACAGGGCGAGCAGGATCGTGGCGGTGGGGGTGCTGATCGAGGGCCGCACCACGAAGAAGGCATGGCTCCGGCGACGCGAGCCGTCGACGTCGATCTCGAGGACCACCTCGTAGTAGCCGGAGCGCCAGGCCGCGTCCACGTCGAGGACGACGGCCGCCGGCCAGCCGCACCCGGCCGAGTGAGCGTCGGCCGGGGTGGGGTGGCTGGCCGCCGGCACGGCGCCGTCCACGAACACCACGTCGCGGTCGGCGCCGACCCTGGCCACCTCGACGGACACCGGCCGGCCCCCCGCCGAGGAGAGGTGCAACCCGACCTGTCCCCCACCTTCGACCGATTGCGGCCAGCAGTACCCGGTCACCGTCTCGAACGCCATCGCCGGGACCGTAGCGGCAGGACCGTCAGAACCAGGGGTGATCGGCCCGGAAGGCGCGCCGCGCCGCCGAAGCGGTGGTGGGCCCGAGCAGCCGGTCTGCCGTCGGCGGGTCGGCCCGCAGCGCTTGCCGATCGGACGCGCTCGGCGAGCAGGGCAGCGCGGCCGGATCGACGCCGTAGAGGCGGGCGGCGTTGTCGGCCAGGATTCCGGCCTTCACCGCCGGGGTGAGCGGCGCGTAACCGAATCGCTCCTGCGCCTCGGCAGTGATCTCGAAGGCCCGGAAGGCCTCGATCTGGTCCTGCGGCGAGCCGTACCAGATCGAGTCGGTGCCCCACAGCACGTTG
>DAIQBC010000300.1:0-3246 GCA_036781345.1 Acidimicrobiales bacterium
CGCTACGTGGCCATGAAGATGCGCAAGGCGACCGAGCTCGGCTGCCACAGCCCCCACGTGCACCTGCCGCAGGACGCCACCACCGCGCAGGTGATCGCGGCGGTGCAGCGCCTCAACGACGACCCCGAGGTCGACGCCATGCTCGTGCAGCACCCGGCGCCCCCGCAGGTCGACTTCGACGCCGTGCTGATGGCCGTCGACCCTGACAAGGACGTCGACGGGATGCACCCGACCAACGTCGGGCGCCTCGCCCTCGGCATCCGGGGCCCGGTGTCGTGCACCCCGGCGGGCATCGAGGCGATCCTGGCCCACTACGGCGTGCCCGTGGCGGGCCGCGACGTCGTCATCGTCGGTCGGGGGGTCACGATCGGGCGCCCGTTGAGCATCCTGCTCTCCCAGAAGCGCCCCACGGCCAACGCGGCGGTCACCGTCGTCCACACCGGCGTGCCGAGCTGGCCCGACTACACCCGCCGCGCCGACATCCTCGTGGCCGCGGCGGGGGTGCCCGGGATGATCCAGCCCGAGCACGTCCGCCCGGGCGGCGTCGTGGTCGGCGCCGGCGTGCGCTACGAGGGCCGCACCCTCCTGCCCGACGTGGACGAGGCCTGCGAGGAGGTGGCGGGCTGGATCACGCCCCGCGTCGGTGGCGTCGGGCCGACCACCATCGCCATGCTGTTCCGCAACCTCGTGGAGGCGGCCGAGCGGCGAGCCGGGCTCGACTAGTGCCCGGGTCGCTCGTCACGCTGCCGGCGGTGCCGATCCCGGGCCATGAGCCGTCCGGGATCGGGTCGCCCGACCACCCGATGCGGATCATGACGCGGCGGGCCGCCGGGCTCGATCCGGCCGGCTGGGACGATGCAGCCCGCGCCGAGGTGGCTGGGTTCTTCGACGAGCTGGCGCCCGAGTGGCACACGCGCACGTCCCCCGAGCGCGACGCCGTGGTCACCGACGCCCTCGATCGCGGCCTGCCGGAGCACCTCGCCGAGCGCGGCATCTGCGTCGAGCTCGGCAGCGGCATCGGTGCCTACACCCCCGAGCTCGCACGGCGGTGGTCTCGGGTGCTGGCGGTGGAGGTGTCGATCGAGATGCTCCGGCGGGCGCCTCGCGATGTCGGGCACCGCCTCCTGGCCGACGGCTCTCGGCTGCCGATGCGCTCGGGGACCGCCGATGCCGTGGTGCTGGTGAACTGCTTCCTGTTCCCGGACGAGGTCGACCGCGCGCTGTCACCACGCGGGGTCGTCGTCTGGGTGAACAGCAGCGGGACGGCGACGCCGATCCACCTCCCTGCCGAGGACGTGGTGACGGCGCTGCCCGGGATCTGGACGGGGGTGCAGAGCGGCGCCGGCATCGGCACCTGGTGCGTCGTGTGGCGCGCCGGAACCCGAGCCCTGGTGCGCTGATCCGCCCTGGCTTCGGCAGCCCGTCAGGGCCTACCGTTGTCCCCCTGTGACCCGGATACACGAGCTGCTCGACGCCGGGCCCACGCTGTCCTTCGAGCTCTTCCCCCCGAAGACCGATGAGGCCGAGCGCCTGCTGGAGAAGGCGGTCGCCGAGCTGGCCGAGCTGCGCCCGTCGTTCGTGTCGGTCACCTACGGCGCTCTCGGCAGCACCCGCGAGCGCACCCGCGACCTAGTCACCCGGATCAATCGCGAGCAGCCGTTCCCGGCCATGCCGCACCTCACCTGCGTGGGTCACACCCGGGCCGACATCGCCGAGCTGCTCGACCACTACGCCGACAGCGAGGTGGAGAACATCCTCGCCCTGGGCGGCGACCCGCCGGCCGACGGCTCCGACCCCGGCGGCGACTACCAGTACGCCTCTCAGCTCGTGGAGCAGGTGCGTGAGCACCCCGCGGGGTTCTCGATCGGTGTGGCTGCCCATCCGGAGGTGCACCCCCGGTCGGCGGATCGGGCCACCGACCGCCGCCACCTGGCCGCCAAGCTCGAGGTGGCCGACTTCGCGATGACGCAGTTCTTCTTCACGATCGACGACTACCTGCATCTCGTCGACGAGCTGGCCGAGCTCGGCTGTGACAAGCCGATCGTGCCGGGGGTGATGCCGATCACCAACCTCGCCGGCCTCGTTCGCATGGCAGGCATGAACGGCAGCGCCATCCCGGCCCCGCTCCTCGACCGCCTCGAGGCCGTGGCCGACCAGCCCGACGAGATCGCCAAGATCGGCATCGAGGTGGCCACCGAGCTCGGCGCCGCCCTCCTCGCCGAGGACGCCCCCGGCCTCCACCTCTACGCCCTCAACCGCTCCGCCGCCGTGCGGGCGATCCACACGAACCTCCACCTCGGCTGACCGTCGACGATCAGGGGCGCCGATCGGGAGGGTTCGGCAGCCGCCCCGGTCATCCTGCCGGTGCCCAGGAGGGCCGGGCCCGTATGGCATTGTGAGTCGTGCGGTATCGGCCGGGCCCGGGACCTGGGTTCACGTTCGTGGCGATCGGCCTGACGTCGCTCGTCGCCATCCCGCTTTGCGCGGTGGCGGTCGCGAAGGGAGGCGACCTCTGGTGGGTCACGTTCGCGGCGGGATGGGTGATCTTGCTCGCCTTGGGCGCCCGCAGCTACCTGGTGGGGGTTGCCTACGAGCTGGAGATCGATGGTGCCGACCTCGTCTGGTGGACCCCGCTGCGGCACGGCCGGGTCCCGGTCGCCGACATCACCAGCATCCATCCGGAGAGAGGGCATGACGAGACCGACGTCATCGAGTGCCGAGGTCGACCTGGGATCCGGGTGGGGGACACGGCGGAGTTCGCCCTGTTCGTCGACGAGATCCTCCGCCGGCGCCCGGACCTCCCGGTCGAGCTGGGCATCTGGTCTCGTTTGGCCCGCAAGCGGGGTCGCACCTGAGCGATGCCCCGCTGTAGCCGGGCCGAATGACCTAGTGACCACTATTAGTGGTTGTACGTACACTATCCGTGACGTAGACATACCTCCTGACGAGCGTTGATCCGTTGGCTTGTACTTGGTCGCCTGAGCCGGCGGGGAGCTAGTGGCGAACCCACCGTCTGGACACGAGACATCCCTCGGGATGCGCGACGGCGGAGGCGGACAGATGGGCGGACGACGGCACGGTGCCACCTGGGGTGGACGAGGCGCCACCTGGGGCGGCCGACGGCTGCGGGCGCTCGGCGCCCTCCTGGCGGTGTCGGTGAGCGTGGGTGGGTCGATCGCCACGGCCGGCGTGGCTGGCGCGACGACGACGTATGACCCGGCGACGGATCCGTACTCGATGAACGCC
>DAIQBC010000301.1:0-3221 GCA_036781345.1 Acidimicrobiales bacterium
CTCAACGGCCTCGTGGGCGAGCTCGACCTCGATCTCCTGCTCCCCTCTTCGCTCGCCGATCTGGTCGCCCTCGGCGAGCGCATCGAGCGCATCGGCCACGGCCTCAAGACCCGTGCCGCGGCGAAGGTGGCGGCCACCTCGGCGTGGCGCCGTGACGGCGACCGCACCCCTGAGGAGTGGCTCGCGCGCCAGACGGGCACCAGCAAGGCCGATGCTGGGCGGCTGGTCGACCCCGGCCGCAAGCTCGAGCGGCTGCCGGCCACCGCGGCGGCGCTGACGCGAGGCGAGCTGTCCGCCAAGCAGGCCGAGGCCATTGCCGGTGCCGCTGCTGCGGACCCGTGCGCAGAGCCGCGCCTGCTGGAGCGGGCGAAGGAGCGCAGCCTGCGCGAGCTCCAGGAGGAGTGCCGTCGCACACGCGTCAACGCCGACCGCGATCCTGAGGCCACCGCCCGCCGCGTGCACGCCAAGCGCAGCTACCGCATGTGGACGGATGCCGACGGCGCGACCGGTCACCTGCAGCTCAGCGGACCCCTGGCCAGCATCGCCCGCATGGACAACGCCATCCGCCACCGCACCGAGCGGCACTTCCGCCAGGCTCGGGTCGGAGGTCGCCGCGAGCCAGCGGAGGCCTACGCCTACGACGCCGCCGAGGAGCTGCTCACCTCGGGGGGCCACGCTGAGGTCCCCTCTGGTGGCGACGCCAAGATCATCGTCCGCGTCGATCATGCCGCTCTCCTGCGCGGTCGCGCCGTCAACGGTGAGACGTGCGAGATCGCCGGCATCGGTCCCGTGCCCGTCGGCACCGTGCGCGCGTGGATGGCTGATGCGTTCGTGGCGGCCGTGCTCACCAAGGGTGAGGACGTCCAACGGGTGGTCCACCTCGGACGCCGGTTCACTGCCACCCAGCGCACTGCCCTGCAGTGGCACGACCCTGTCTGTGCCCGCAAGGGCTGTGGCAACCGGCTCGGCCTCGAGTACGACCACCTCGAGGATTGGGCCGCCACCCACACCACGCGGGTCCCGGCCGCCAAGCGGTTCTGCCGAGGGTGCCACCGGTTGAAGTCCACCGGCTGGCACGTGTCGGAACCCGACGCCGACGGCCAGTGCACCTTCACCGCACCCGACCGCGCCCCCACCGCCACGCAACCACCGCTGCCCGACACCGGGTAGGGCACCAACGGTCGCCGACGGCGAAGTGCCAGCATGGGCCGATGACGATGCCGACCCACGCGGGGCTGACCGCTGACCTGTTCGTGCTTCGCGAGGGCCGGTTTCTGACCCTCGAACGTGGGCCCGGACGGGGCGAGGGCATGTCGTACCTCCCTGGTGGGCTCGTCGAGCGAGGCGAGGACCCCCTGACGGCGGCGGTGCGCGAGACGCGGGAGGAGGCGGCCCTGGAGGTGCGGGACGTGCGCATCCTGCGCGTGTGGACCGACGTCGTCCTCAGCGAGGAGAACACCGCCTTCGGTTGGACGACGGCCACCGACTACATCGCGCGGTGGTGCAGCGAGGAGCTCGAGGCGGCCGTGCCCGCCCACGCGGGCTGGATCCGCCAGGTGCGTGCGAACTGCGAGCTGGTCGATGCACAGGTGCACGGCCGCTGACGCGGCAGACCAGCAGCCGACGGTGACGGTCTCGTTCGAGGCCGCGGCTACGACGTGGCGTGCCGGTAGGCCTCGTAGAGCTCGCGCGGCCACTTTCGGTCCACCCCGACGTCGTCCATCTCCACAAGCTCGCGCCTGACCCGTTCGTAGTCGTAGCAGTTGAGCTCGTACCGGTTGCCCCACGGGTCGACGAGCTCGAAGGCCCAGCACAGGTCGAAGTCGATGAGGTCGCCGAGGGCGAGGGGCTCCCCGCTCAGGCCTGCGATGCCGCACGGCAGCGAGCGTGCGAAGGACATGAAGGCGTCGGCGTCCACGCTGAACGCCACTCCGGTCTGCTGTGGAGCCATCGGGCTGGCCTCGCTGGCCTGAAAGAGAGCCAGCGTCGTGTTGCCGCCGTCGGCCGAGATCTGCAGCGGGCCGCCGTCGAACCCGGACGCCCAGAAGTCGTAGGCCTCGACCGGCTCGAAGCCGAGGTGCTCTTCGTACCACCTGGCCGCCTCGGCCCGATCCGGCACGCGGATGTGCACGTGATCGAGCCGCCCCATCTTGAACGCTGGTCGGTCGGACCCCACGAGCCAACGGTAGCGGCCGAGCCTGGAGCGCCGGCTGGGAGGTCTGATGCGCGAGCAGACTGGTCGAGTGCAGTTCAGCGCGGAGCTCCGGGACCGTGTCGCAAGTGGCGCGATCACGGTCTCCTACCGGCTGTGGTCCCGACCGAAGGTGAGGGTCGGAGGCGTCTATCGCAGCGATTCGGTCATGCTCCTGGTCGACGACATCGAGCTGCTCCCGTTCTCTTCGATCACCGACGACGACCTCGTGCGGACCGGGGAGCCCGATCTCGAGCACCTGCGCCAGCGGGCGGCTCACGCCGGGCCGATCGACGACGACACGCTCATGTTCCGCGTGGAGTTCCATGTCCTCGGCCCTCCGGCTGAGCACAGGCCCGGCTAGATGCCGACCGTTCCTGCTCATCGAGGTCTCAGACGGACAGCTGGTCGTCTCCTGCGGGCTCTTCAGCAGTGGCCGAGGCCGGAGTCGACCGGGCCGACTCGCGCACGGCGAGGAGTGCGAGGACCGTCGAGACCGCCGCCAGCACGAGGTGGACGGCGATGAACGCTGCCTCGTGGTCGCCGGTGGCGATGCCCACCGAGCGGGTGATCCACACGCCGATCGTCCAGCCGGCCAGGGCCTTCACGGCGAGGTCCCGCCACGACGTCCGGTGGTACACGGCGTGGCCCACCACGGCCACCAGCGCGGTGAAGCTGAGCGCCAGCGCGGTGCGGCCCCACTTCTCGCCGTCGGACAGGTCGGCGTCGTTCCAGATGTTGGCGATGCGGGTCGTCCAGACCAGCAGCGTCCACACGCACAGGGCGATGGTGGAGGGCAGGCGACGGGTCGGCATCGCCAGCGAACCTACCGACCGGCTACCTTGACCGGACAGTCAAGTTCCGCCCGAGGAGATCCACGACCATGGCCGACCAGCCCACGCTCGAGCAGTTCGAGAAGGAGTGCCTCACGTTCCTGGAGGCCAACGCCCCCCGCAAGCGCGAGCAGGGCGACCAGAAGTTCGTGTGGGGCGAAGGCGACGACGACGTCGCCATGTTCGAAGAGGTCGAC
>DAIQBC010000302.1:0-3221 GCA_036781345.1 Acidimicrobiales bacterium
CTGCGGGTCCTTGGTGGCCCACCTCGGCCCCGGCACCCTCGTCGTGCCCGACCAGATCATCGACCGCACGCAGGGGAGGGCTGAGACGATCCACGATGCGTTCGCGGACGGCCCCGCCCACGCCGCGTTTGCCGATCCCTACGACGACGGCGTTCGGCGCGCCGCCCTGGCCAGCGCCATCGCCCTGGGGGAGCCAGCCCACGACGGGGGCACGGTGGTGGTGATCAACGGTCCCCGCTTCGCCACCCGGGCCGAGTCCGGATGGTACCGATCGATGGGGGCCGACCTCATCAACATGACCCAGTACCCGGAGGCGGTCATCGCCCGTGAGCTCGACCTCGCCTACGGCGCCGTGGGCCTGGTCACCGACTTCGACGCCGGGTTGGAGGAGCGCCCCGATGTCGCGGCCGTCACCCAGGAGACGGTGTTCGAGGTGTTCGCCCGCCACCTGCCCCGACTGCGAGCAGTCGTCCTGGCCACGGCCGCCACCGTGCCGTGAAGGTCCTCGTCACCGGTGGCTTCGGCTTCATCGGCAGCCACATCGTCGACCAGCTGGTGCTGGGGGGGCACCAGCCCGTGGTCCTCGACTCACTGGTGGCCCACGCCGGAAGGGTCCCCCCGTGGGCCCAACCCGACGTTGAGCACCACCTCGGCGACGTGCGCGACCCGGACGCATGGGCTCGAGTGGCCGCGGGGGTGGAGGCGGTGTGCCACCAGGCGGCCCGGGTCGGTCTCGGGGTCGACTTCGCCGACGTGCGCGCCTACGTGGACGACAACGACGTCGGCACCGCCGCCGGGCTGTGGGCACTGGACCGAGCCGGCTTCGGTGGCCGCTTCGTGCTGGCCTCGTCGATGGTCGTCTACGGCGAGGGCCGCTACCGCTGTGACGAGCACGGCGACCAGCCGCCCGGCCTCCGCAGCCGGGCCGACCTCGACGCCGGGCGCTACGAGCCGCCCTGTCCGGTGTGTGCCGATGCGCTCCGGTGGGCGCCCGTGACCGAGGCGGCCGCGGTCGATCCTCGCAACACCTACGCCGCCACCAAGCTCCACCAGGAGCACCTGTGTCGCGTCTTCGGTCGCGAGCGAGGGGTCCCGGTCACCGCGCTCCGGTACCACAACGTCTACGGCCCGCGCTGCCCGGTCGACACGCCGTATGCGGGGGTGGCGTCGATCTTCCGCTCGGCCGTGACCCGGGGCGCGGCACCCGTGGTCCTCGAAGACGGAGGCCAGATGCGGGACTTCATCCACGTGGTCGACGTGGCTCGTGCCAACGTGCTCGCCCTCGTGGCCGAGGTTCCCTACGACGGACCGCTGAACATCGCCTCGGGCACGCCCCGCTCGGTGCTCGAGGTCGCGGAGGCGGTGTGCACCGGCACCGCGCTCGCCCCTGATGTCGTCGGTGGTGGTCGCCTGGGCGACGTGCGGCACATCGTCGCCTGCCCCGATCTCGCCGCGGAGCAGCTCGGCTTCGTGGCGTCGGAGCCCTTCAGCCTCTGAGGTCGGCGAGGGGGAGTCGGACCGTGAACAGGCAGCCGTCGCCCTCGTTGCACACCGCCACGCTGCCCCTGTGGGCTTCCACGAACCCGCGGGCGATGGCCAGGCCGAGGCCCGCCCCCGCGCTGGCACCCGGGGTGCGGGCGGTGTCGCCGCGGTAGGCCAGATCGAACACGTGGTCGAGATCCTGGTCGGGGATGCCGCCACAGCCATCGGCCACCGACACCTCGGCGTGGTGATCCGCCTCGCCCACCACCACTCGCACCGCACCGCCCGGCGGAGTGTGGCGGATGGCGTTGTCGAGGAGGTTCTGCACCACCCGGGTGAGCTCACGCGACGAGGCCTTCACCTCCGGAGGCCGGTCGCTCACGGTGCCATCGACGCGCACTCCCTTGGCGTCGGCCAGCACCGTGGCCGAGGCCACCGCGTCTGACACCACCTCGCCGAGCGACACGCGCTCGAGCGTGAGGTCCAGGGCGTCGGCCTCGATGCGGGACAGCTCGAAGAGGTCGTCGATGAGGCGCGCCAACCTCGTGGACTCGGTGGTCAGGCGCCCGTAGTAGGCCCGGACATCGGCCGGGTCGTCGACCACGCCGTCATCGAGCGCCTCCACCATGGCCTGGATGCCTGCGAGGGGGGTCCGCAGGTCGTGGCTCACCCACGCCACGAGCTGGCGCCGGCTGCGCTCGAGGGCCCGCTCGCGGCCGGACGCCTCGTCGGCCTGCCGGCGAGCGGTGGTCAGCTCGCCCGCGAGTGCGAGGGCACCGAGCACGCCCGCGGTGCCAGCTCCGGCCACCATCACGACGAGGGCCGACAGGTCATGCGTGGACACGAACATCGACTGGGCGGCGACGAGGGCACCAACCCCGAACGAGGCGATGGGGATGAGCGCGACCACGACCGGGCTCTGGGTGCGACGCAAGGCGGCCCGACCCACCCCGTAGGCGGCCACGGCGACCCCGAAGCTGAGGCCCACGAGCTGGACGGCGTCGCCGCCGGGAAGGCCCGCGGCGGCGGCGGCGGCGGCGGCGGCGGCGAAGCCCAGAGCGATCGTTACGGCGACCCTCACGGCACGACCGCGGGGTTCACACCCTCCCAGCGGTACCCCACGCCCCAGACCGTAGCGATGCGGGACGGGGCGGACGGGTCGGGTTCCACCTTCTCGCGCAGCCGTCGGACGTGCACGGTGATGGTGGAGGTGTCGCCGTAGGACGTGCCCCACACCTGCTGGAGCAGGTCCTCACGGCGGAACGCCTGGCGCGGGTGGCGCATGAGGAACACCAGCAGCTCGAACTCCCGTGCGGTGAGGGGCACGACCTCGCCGCCGCGGGTGGCCTGCCGAGCCGCGACGTCGACCCGCAGATCGCCATCCTCGAGCACACGCGGCCCACCGGGCGGCGGCGGGGCGAGGGGCCCGCGGGCCCGCCGGAGCACGGCTCGCACCCGGGCCACGAGCTCCTTGGGGGAGAACGGCTTGGCTACGTAGTCGTCGGCACCGAGCTCGAGACCGATCACCCGATCGGATTCGTCGCCGCGGGCGGTGAGCATGATGACCGGGACAGGAGCCAGGGCGCGTAGCCGTCGGCAGACCTCGAGTCCGTCCATGCCCGGCAGCATGAGGTCGAGGACGACGAGGTCGGGCGGGTCGGCCAAGGCGCGGTCGAGCGCGGTGCGACCGTCGTGCACGGTCTCCACCGCGTACCCCTCCCGCGACAGGTAGCGGGCGA
>DAIQBC010000303.1:0-3215 GCA_036781345.1 Acidimicrobiales bacterium
GGCGAGCTCTTGGCTGGGTCGCCCGGGTGCTTCTGTACGATCAGCAGGAAGGCTCCCACCATCCGACCCTAGGTTCGATCCGTGCCTCGATGGGCGACTGCGCCCGCCAGTAGCCTCGGCAAGCGATGGGCATCCGTGGGTTCGAACGCCGCCTCGAGCGCCTTGTGGAGGGGGCGTTCGCCCGAGCCTTCAAGAGCGGCTTGCGTCCCGTGGAGCTCGGTCGACGCCTCGTGCGGGAGATCGACGACAACCGCTCGGTGGGCGTGCGCGGTGGCACAGTGGTGCCCAACGCGTTCACGGTGGCGCTCTCGGCGAGCGACCTCGAACAGTTCGAGGGTGTGCAGGACAGCCTCGCCCGGGAGCTGGGCGACGCCGCCCGCGAGCACGCCCGCGACGAGGGGTATGCCTTCATGGGGCCTGTCGAGGTGGAGCTCGTCGTCGACGAGCGGCTCCGCACCGGCGCGTTCGAGATCACGGGACGCATGGTCGAAGGCGTGGGCGGGGCGGGGGCGGGATCGATCGTGCTCCCCAACGGCGACCGCTTCTCGCTAACCCAGTCGGTGGTCACCATCGGCCGACATCCCGACTCGAACCTGGTGCTGGCCGACCCGAACGTCAGTCGCAACCACGCCGAGATCCGACCCGCCGGCGACCACTTCGTCGTCGTCGACCTCGGCTCCACCAACGGCACCCGGATCAACGGCATGCGGGTGGACACCCAGGTGCTGCAGGACGGCGACGAGGTCGCCTTCGGCAACACCCGGATGCGGTTCGAGGCCTCCTAGGCACCCAATGCCCGACCAGCTCCTCAACCTCCTCAAGCTGTTCCTGCTGTTGCTCCTCTACCTCTTCTTCCTGCGCGTCCTACGCGCGGTGTGGGCGGAGGTGAACCCGCCCAAGGTGGCGGAGGCGACGGCCAAGGCCAAGCGAAACCGCGGCGTCCGCCGGCCGAGCGGCAGCCGCAAGCATGGCGTCCCGCTGCTCCGCGTCGTGGCCCCGTCGGAGCTGCGCGGGCACACCTACCCCCTGGGCGAGGAGATCACCCTCGGCCGCGCGGCGGGCTGCCAGGTCACCATCGACGACACCTACGCCTCCCAGCTCCACGCCCGGGTGTTCCTGCGCGAGGGACAGGTGTACGTCGAGGACCTCGGCTCGACCAACGGCACGTACCTCAACCGCCGCAAGGTCACCGGCCCGATGCACCTGCAGCGCGGTGACAAGCTGCAGATCGGCAACACGGTGCTGGAGCTGAGCTCATGACCGGTGTCGTCCTGCGGGCCGGGGCGGCCACCGACGTGGGTCGGCTGCGCACCATCAACCAGGACCGCTTCGGCCTCATCCCCGATCGCAACCTGTTCGTCGTGGCCGACGGCATGGGCGGTCACCAGGGCGGCGAGGTGGCGGCGCGGCTCGCCGTCGAGACCCTGCAGGTCGCGTACCGGGAGGCCACGGCCGACTCCCTCAGCGAGGCCCTCGCCGTTGCCAACCACCGCATCCGCAACGAAGGTGACCGCGACTCCGCCCTCCGCGGCATGGGCACCACCGTCGTCGCCCTCGCCCTCGTGGCTGACGAGCGCGACACCGGGGAGCCCATCGACGGCGTCCCCCTGCGGCCCCAGCTCCTGATCGCCAACGTCGGAGACAGCCGCTGCTACCTCCTCCGCGACGGCGCACTCACACAGATCACCGAAGACCACAGCGTGGTGGCTGACCTCGTGCGCGACGGCCGGATCACGGCCGCGGAGGCGGAGGCCCACCCGCAGCGGAACATCGTGACCCGGGTGCTCGGCATCTACGACACGGTGGACGTCGACCTGTGGCCAGTCGACCCGGTGGCTCACGACCGCTACCTGCTCTGCTCCGACGGGCTGTTCAACGAGGTGACCGTCGACCAGATCAGCAGCGCGCTGCGCCGACTGTCCGATCCGGGCGAGGCGGCCGCCGAGCTGGTACGACTCGCCAACGACGGAGGCGGGCGCGACAACATCACCGCCGTCGTCGTCGACGTGCTCGCCGACGGCGGGGTGGCTGAGCAGGCATCGGCGGCCCTCGCCGGCGAGGCCGGAGGCGTGCGGTCCGGCCCTGCACCGGCACCTGCCGATGCGGCCGACGACCCCGCCGGCTTCACCACGGCGACACCCACCCTCGACCCGGGCGATCACGCCCTCGACGAGGTCCCGGGGCGCCGCTTGCCGCGCGCCGAGCGGCGGGCCCAGCGACCACCCCGCACCCGTGTCACCTGGCGGACGCTGGGCTTCGTGCTGCTCGTGGCGGGCGTGATCGGCGGCGCCTTCGCGACGATCCAGTGGTACGGCACGAGCACATACTTCGTGGGCTTCGACGGCGACGAGCTGGTGATCTACCAGGGCCGACCGGGTGGGATCCTGTGGCTGGACCCCGTGCTGGAGGAGCGCACCGGCGTGGCGCGTGACGACGTGCCTGAGCGCTACATCCCCGCCATCGTCGCCGGCAACGAGCAACCGACCCTCACCAAGGCCCGGCAGTACGTCGAGAACGTCCGGCGCGACATCATCGACCCGGTGGTCACCACGACCACCGAAGGATCCACCAGCTCCACGTCGCCACCTGTGAGCACGACCACGACAACCCCGACACCGACCCCGGTCAACTGATGCTGCGGGCGGTACGACGCAACACCGAGCTCGGGCTCATCGTGCTCGGCACCCTCGCCACCGTGGGTGCCTACCTCCTTGCCTCGCTGGCCCGGGACGCCAGCATCCCGGCCAACATCGGGCCGTTCCTGGGGATCGTGCTGGGCCTCCAGCTGGTGGCCCACGTCGCCATCCGCCGGCTGGCCCCGGATGCCGACGGCACGCTCCTGCCGATCGCCGGGCTGCTCAACGGCATCGGGTATGTGTTCATCGTCCGGCTCGACGAGGCGAAGGCGGACCCCAAGAACCTGGCCGGTCTGCAGTCGGTGTGGGCGATGGTGGGGGTGGCCGCCTTCGTCACGACGCTCCTGGTGGTCCGACGGGTGCGCGACCTCGAGCGCTACCGCTGGACCCTCGGGTTCGCTGGCATCGGGCTGCTGCTCCTGCCGCTGGTGCCGGGGGTGGGCAAGACGATCAACGGGGCCAAGATCTGGGTGGGCATCGGCCCGGTGAGCTTCCAGCCCGGCGAGTTCGCCAAGATCCTGCTGGCCCTGTTCTTCGCCTCCTACCTGGTGGAGAAGCGCGAGCTGCTGGCCGTGAGCA
>DAIQBC010000304.1:0-3206 GCA_036781345.1 Acidimicrobiales bacterium
GGGCTGGGTCACGATCCAGATCGGGTGCGACAACGCCTGCGCCTTCTGCATCGTGCCGGCGGTGCGGGGCAAGGAGATGAGCCGGCCGTTCGACCAGATCGTGGCCGAGGTCACCGAGGCCGCCGCCCTGGGCGTCACCGAGGTGACCCTGCTGGGCCAGAACGTGAACAGCTACGGGCGCGACCTCGCGCTCGCGGCGCGCCAGGCCGGCGGCGAGGATCGCGTGCGCCCGCTGTTCGACCGCCTGCTGCGGGCGGTGGGCGAGGTGGAAGGCATCCGGCGGGTGCGCTACACCAGTCCGCACCCCAAGGACCTCCGCCCCGAGACCATCGCAGCCATGGCCGAGACGCCGGCGGTGTGCGAGCACCTGCACCTCCCGCTGCAGTCAGGGAGCGACCGTGTGCTGGCCGCCATGCACCGCGGCTACACGGCCGAGCGATACCTGGAGCGGCTGGCGGCGGCCCGGGCCGCAGTCGACGACCTCGCCGTGACCACCGACATCATCGTGGGGTTCCCCGGCGAGACGGCCGACGACTTCGCACGCACGCTCGAGGTGGCGGCCGAGGCCGCCTACGACAGCGCCTACACCTTCATCTACAGCCCCCGCCCCGGCACCGAGGCCGCCGAGCGCACCGCCGACTTCGTGCCCCCCGAGGTGGTGGCCGAGCGCTTCGAGCGCCTCACCATCGTGGTCGAGCGCTCGGGTCTCGCCCGCCACGCGGCGCGCGTCGGTCGCGTCGAGGAGGTGCTGGTGGAGGGACCGTCCCGCAAGGACCCCGCCGTGCTGTCGGGCCGCACCCGCCAGAACAAGCTCGTGCACTTCGCCGCCGAGCCCATCCGGCCTGGCAGCTACGCCACCGTGCGGGTCACCGGCGCCGCCCCGCACCACCTGCGAGGTGACCTGGTCGAAGTCACCCAGGGCGCGGCCCACAAGACCCGGCTGCCCCTGCTGGTCGGGTGATCACGCTCTCCGGCAGCCGGAGGCGTTGGCCCCCTACCGAGTCGGCGGGCTGGCAGTGGATCGCGCCCTACGCCCGCCATCGGGACGACCCGCTCTCCGTGTGCTTCGGCCGGGCGATCACCCCGCGGTGACCACTCGTCACGCGGCGCTGGTGGGGGCGACTGCCTCCGGCAAGTCGGCCCTCGCCATGGAGCTGGCCCGGCAGGACCCCATGTGGGAGCTGGTGTCTGTGGACTCCATGCAGGTGTACCGGGGCATGGACATCGGCACGGCCAAGCCGAGCCCGGCCGAGCAGGCGGAGGTGCCCCACCACCTGCTCGACCTGCTCGACCCTTGGGAGGACGGCACGGTCGCGTGGTTCCAACGCCAGGCGAAGGCCGCGCTGGACGACATCGAAGGGCGCGGGCGACGCGCTCTGCTGGTGGGCGGGACGGCCCTCTACGTCCAGGCCGTCGTGGACGACCTCGACATCCCGGGCCGGTTCCCGGAGGCCCGCGACGAGGTCGAGGACGATCCCGACACGGGCCGCCTCCACGAGCAGCTGCGGCAGCTCGACCCAGTGGCCGCGGCCCGCATGGACCCTGGCAACCGGCGTCGCATCGTTCGGGCGCTGGAGGTCACCCTCGGGAGTGGCCGGCCGTTCTCCAGCTACGGCCCGGGGCTCGACGTCCACCCGCCCTCGCCGTTCACGATCGTGGGCCTTCGCCGCGAGAGCGACGACCTGCGGGCCCGCATCGCCGCTCGCTACGACGCGCAGATGGCGGCGGGCTTCCTCGACGAGGTCCGCCGACTGCGGGACCACCCCCGAGGCATCTCCCCGACCGCGGGCCAGGCCCTCGGCTACAAGGAGCTGCTCGCCCACCTGGCCGGGGAGCTCAGCATCGACGAGGCCCTCGACCTTGCCATGCGGCGCACCGGTCGGTTCGCGCGCCGCCAGTGGGCGTGGTTCCGCCGCGATCCCCGCATCACGTGGCTTGAGGCGCGGGACGACTGCGTCAACCCGCTCGTCGACGCGCTGGGCGCGGCCGTAGGCTGATCGTCACATGCGGCTCTCCAAGCACCATGGCCTGGGCAACGACTTCCTCGTCCTGCTCGACCTCGACGGCACCTGCCCGGTGACGCCGGGAGACGCCGTCGCGCTCTGCGACCGCCACACGGGCATCGGCGCCGACGGTCTGCTGCGGGTCACCGCCGGAACGGGTGGTGCTGATGTCACGATGGAGCTGCTGAACGCCGACGGCTCGAGCGCCGAGATGAGCGGCAACGGCATCCGGTGCCTGGCCCAGGCGGTGTTCCAGGCCAACGTCGTTGAGCCACCCGTCCTCCTCGTCGCCACTGATGGGGGGATCCGCACGGTCAGGGTGCTGTCCCAGTCAGCGCCTGCCACGCACCGCATGAGCGTGGAGATGGGCCAGGCCAAGGTGGTGGGCGCCGAGCCGGCATGGGTCGCGGCCGAGGTTCGGCGAGCCGTTCGAGTCGAGCTCGGCAACCCGCACGTGGTCCTCGAGTGGGCCGGGCCGAAGCTTCCCGAACACGACCGTCTCGTGGCCCTCGGCTCTCGCATCGACAGCGCCACACCAGGTGGGGCGAACGTGGAGATCATCGTCGTCGATGCCCCCGCGGGAGCGATCGACATGCTCGTGTACGAGCGCGGCGTCGGGCCTACCCTGGCCTGCGGCACCGGCGCCTGCGCCGTCGCTGCTGCCGCCCAGGAGTGGGGGCTGTGTGGCCCCATCGCCGCGGTGCGGATGCCCGGTGGGTCCGTCGAGGTCGCCCTCGGCGATCCCGTGCTCCTCACGGGCGATGTCACCTCCGTCGCCAGCGTCGACGTGCGGTGGCCGTAGCTCGGGGGGTGGGCGCATGTCGCTGATCGAGCGCGCCTTCCGGGAGAAGATCGTGCTGGTGGGCGTCACCCTGCCGCCCCACACCGCCGAGGACACCGAGGCCGGCCTCGACGAGCTCTCGGCGCTGGTCGACACCGCCGGTGCCGACACGGTGGCGCGTCTCGTGCAGCGCCGCTCGGCCCCCGACCCGCCTACCTACATCGGCAAGGGCAAGGTGGAGGAGCTGCGGGACATCGCCCTCGAGACCGACTGCGACACGGTGGTGTTCGACAACGAGCTCACGCCGGCCCAGCAGCGGAACCTTGAGAAGCTCCTCGGGCGCACGGCCATCGATCGCACCGCGGTCATCCTCGACATCTTCGCCCAGAACGCCCACAGCCAGGAGGGCAAGGCCCAGGTGG
>DAIQBC010000305.1:0-3201 GCA_036781345.1 Acidimicrobiales bacterium
CACAGCCACCCGGCCGTGGCCGAAGCGCTGCACCAGCAAGCCCAGACGCTGCTCCACGTGTCGAACCTCTTCGGCACCGAGCCGGGGTGGCACGTGGCCCAGACTCTCGACCGGCTGCTCGGCACCGGCCAGCCGGGTTGGCCGGCCGACGGCGGGATGCGGGGCCAGGTGTTCTTCGCCAACTCCGGTGCCGAGGCCAACGAGTGCGCGCTCAAGCTGGCCCGGCGCTTCGGCGGACGAGGTCGACACGTCGTGGTGAGCGCCTTCGGATCCTTCCACGGGCGCACCCTCGCCACCCTGCACGCCACGGGCCAGCCGGCCAAGCACGAGGCGTTTCAGCCCTTGCCCGAGGGCTTCCGCCACGTGGCCTGGGAGGATCTCGGCGCCCTTGACGCGGCCATCGACCCCACCGTGGCGGCCGTGCTGCTGGAGCCTGTGCAAGGCGAGGGCGGCGTGAACCCGGCCAGCGCTGAGTACCTCCAGGGCGTGCGGCGCCTCTGCGACGAGCGGGGGGTCCTGCTCATGCTCGACGAGGTGCAGACCGGCCTCGGCCGATGCGGCGCCTGGTTCGCCCACCAGCGGCTCGGCGTGGTGCCCGACGTCGTGACCGTGGCCAAGGCGCTCGGCAACGGCGTGCCGATCGGGGCCTGCTGGGCCAAGACCGAGGTGGCCGCCGTCTTCGAGCCGGGCGACCACGCCACCACCTTCGGCGGGCAGCCGCTCGCAACCGCCGCCGCCCGGGCCGTGCTGGCCGAGATCGAGGCCGAGGACGTGCCGGCACGAGCCGAACGAGCAGGCCAACGGCTCGTCGCCGGTGCGCTGGCCCTCCCTGGTGTGCGCGGCGTGCGCGGCATGGGGCTGCTCCTGGCCGTGGAGCTGGCGGGGCACGACGCCAAGGACGTTGTCGCCCGCCTGCTCGAGCTCGGTGCGATCGTCAACGCGGTGACCCCCACCGCGCTACGGCTGGCTCCGTCGCTGCTCATCACCGACGACGAGGTCGACCACGCCCTCGCCCTGCTCGCGGAGGCGCTCGCATGACCCGTCACGTCCTCGAGATCGACCAGCTCGACGCCGCCGAGATCGCCCGGGTGCTCGATCTGGCCGACGACGGCGCGCGCCCGCCGCTCCTGGCCGGTCAGACCGTGGGCCTCTACTTCGAGAAGCCGTCGCTGCGCACCCGCCACTCGTGCGAGGCGGCGGTGGTGCAGCTCGGCGGCCAGCCCCTCACCTTCCACGCCGACGAGGTCGGCGGCGGGCGCGAGCCGATGGCCGACATCGCCCGGGTGCTGTCCGGCTACCACGCGGCTCTCGGCGGGCGGGTGTTCCATCACCGGATGCTCGAGGAGCTGGCGGCGGCGTCATCGATCCCCGTGATCAACCTCCTGTCCGACTCCGGTCACCCGTGCCAGTCGCTAGCCGACCTGCTGACGATGCGGCAGGAGTGGGGCAGCCTCGAGGGGCGCACAGTGGCGTGGATCGGGGACTACAACAACGTGGCGCGGAGCCTGGCCCTGGGGGCGGCCCGCACCGGCCTGCAGGTCCGCATCGCCAGCCCCGCCGCCTTTGCTCCCTCCGACGCGGATCTCGATCGCCTCGTGCAAGCCGGGATGGCGGAGCGGCCGTTCGTCACCGACCGGCCCGCTGAGGCCGTGGTCGGCGCCGACGCCGTGCACACCGACGTGTGGGCCTCCATGGGCCAGGAGGCCGAGGCCGCCGAGCGGCGCCGCGCCTTCGAGGGCTTCCAGGTCGACGACGCTCTGATGGCCCAGGCGCTCCCGAAGGCCGTGTTCATGCACTGCTTGCCGGCCCACCGAGGCGACGAGGTGGCGGCCAGCGTGGTGGAGGGCCTGCAGAGCCGGGTGTTCCCGCAGGCCCACAACCGCCTCCACTCGTTCCGGGGCTTGCTGCGCTTCCTCCTCGAGGACCTGGCGGGAGGGGCGTCGTGAAGGCCCAGCGGCAGCATCGCATCGCCAAGCTCCTCGCCGACCACGCCGTCACCAGCCAGGCCCACCTCGTCGAGCTGCTGGCCGGCGACGGCGTGAGCGCCACCCAGGCCACCGTGTCGCGCGACCTCGAGGACCTCGGCGCCATCAAGGTGCGGGTGGCGGGCGGCGAGACCGTCTACGCCATCCCCGAGCGGCCCACCGAGCAGCGGGCCCCCGAGGACCACCTGCGCCGGGTGTTCAGCGACTGGGTGGTGGAGGTCAACCACTCCGGCAACCTCGTCGTGCTGCGCACCCCGCCCGGCTCCGCCCATGTGGTGGGGTCGGCCCTCGACCGTTCCGGATTGCCCGAGGTCCTCGGCACGGTGGCCGGGGACGACACCCTCATCGTGGTAGTCAGCGAAGACGCCGGTGGTGCCGAGATGGCCCGCCGGCTGTCAGACCTGGCCGGCCTCTAGATCCCCCGAGAAAGCAGGAGCTCTCATGGCCAAGCGCGTCGTCCTCGCCTACAGCGGCGGCCTCGACACGTCTGTCGCGGTGCGCTGGATGATCGACAACCTCGGCGTCGAGGTGATCGCCCTGGCCGTCGACGTCGGTCAGGCGGCCGAGGACTACGAGGTGCTGAAGGCCCGGGCCAAGGCGGCCGGCGCCATCGACGCCATCGTGGTCGACGCCAAGGAGGAGTACGCCTCGGAGTACTGCGCGCCCGCCCTGGCCGCCAACGCGCTCTACGAGAACCGCTACCCGCTGGTGTCCGCGCTGTCCCGCCCGGTGATCGTGAAGCACCTCGTCGAGGCGGCCTCGTACCACGGCGCCGACGCAGTGGCGCACGGCTGCACGGGCAAGGGCAACGACCAGGTGCGCTTCGAGGTGTCGACCCGGGCGCTCAACCCCGACCTCGAGGTGATCGCCCCGGTGCGCTCGTGGGGGATGACCCGGGAGGACAGCATCCTCTACGCGTACCGGCACGACATCCCGATCATGGCGACGAAGGAGAAGGTGTACTCCATCGACGACAACATCTGGGGCCGGGCCATCGAGTGCGGCGAGATGGAGGACCCGTGGAACCGGCCCCCTCCCGGCGTGTGGCTCCTCACCCAGCCGACGGCCACCGAGCCGATCGACGTAGAGGTGGGCTTCGAGGCCGGCGTGCCGGTGAGCCTCGATGGCGAGGGCCTCAGCGTGCTCGGCGTGGTGCAGCGCCTCAACGACCTCGTGGGCTCCTACGGCTGGGGCCGGCTCGACATGGTGGAGAACC
>DAIQBC010000306.1:0-3173 GCA_036781345.1 Acidimicrobiales bacterium
GTGTTCCTCCACTCCTACGACCAGTCCGCCGACGTCGACGGATCGACGCTCGCCGGCATCCTGACGGCGCCGCTGGTGGTCGCCCAGTGGATCAACGCCCAGTACTACTTCTCCACGACCGACCCCGAGGCCTTCGGGGCCGGCACCAAGGCCGTCCACAACGTGCTCGGCGATGTCGGCGTGCTGCGGGGCCCGAGCGGCGACCTCTGTCGGGGACTGGCCCTGCAATCGGTGCGCGACGGCGATCGCCTGCTCCACGAGCCCGTCCGCCTGCTGGCCGTGGTGGAGGGCCGGCTCGACCACATCGACGCCGCCATCGCCGGCTCGGTCACGCTCGCCCGACTCGTGGACAACGACTGGATCCACCTCGTGGCCCGACCAGACGCGGGACACCCCTGGCAGCAACGGACGGCCGCCGGCTGGGTGCCGCGGGAGAAGACCTCCTGCGCTCGACCGGATGCGGAGGCGCAGGCATGGCCAGCGGCAGTCTGAGGCGCTCACGACCACCCAGGACGACCTTGGGCATCATCGGCGGCGGCCAGCTCGCACAGATGACCCATCAGGCCGCCATCAGCCTCGACATCGACGTCGTCGTGCTCTGTCCCGACGCCGATTCCCCTGCCATCCGTGCCGGCGCCCGCCACTGCCCCGGAGCACCGGACCAGCTCGATGACCTGCTGCGGCTGGCCGCCCAGTGCGACGTGGTGACCCTCGACCACGAGCAGACCCCCGCCGCGATGCTGCACGAGCTGGGTGCGCGGGGGCATCGGGTGGCCCCCGGCGCCCGAGCGGCACAGCTCGGGCAGGACAAGGCGCACGCGCGCGCCGTGCTCGGAGCGGCGGGCATCGCGATGGCGCCCTGGGCGTGCACCCAGGACCTGGGCGCCGTCGTCGCCTTCGGCGAGCGCCACGGCTGGCCGCTCTACCTGAAGCGGCCGAGCGGCGGCTACGACGGGCGAGGGGTGTGGCGAGCCGATGACCCGGCGGATGTCGAGAGCATCGTGAAGGAGACGGGGGGCGACCTGCTCGTTGAGCCCGCGATCGCGTTCCTCCACGAGCTGTCGGTCGTCGTGGTGCGATCCTGGCGCGGCGAGACGGTGGCCTACCCCCCCGTCGAGACGATCCAGCGTGACGGTCGTTGCCACGAGGTGTTCGCCCCGGCTGGCATCCCGCGCCGACGCAGCACCCAGGCTCAGCACCTGGCCGTGGCCATCGCCGACGCCGTCGGCCTCGTCGGAGCCATGGCGGTTGAGCTGTTCGTGACCGAGGACGACCTGCTGCTCAACGAGCTCGCGGTGCGCCCGCACAACTCCGGCCACCTGACCATCGAAGCGTGCGCCACCTCACAGTTCGAAAACCACGTCCGTGCGGTGCTCGATCTGCCGCTGGGCGCCACCGAGCTCATCGTGCCCGGCGCCGCCATGGTCAACGTCGTCGGTGGCATCGACGGCACCGATCCCTTCAGCCGGCTCCACCACGCGCTCGCGGTGTCGGGGGCACGGATCCACCGCTACGGGAAGGCCGCCCGGCCGGGGCGGAAGGTCGGCCACGTCACCGCCACCGGGCCCTCAGTCGAAGCGGCCCGTGCAACGGCCACGAGAGCGGCCGGGGCGATGGCCGCGGTGTGCGCCGCGTGACCGCCCCCCTGGTGGCGGTGGTCATGGGCAGCGCATCGGACCTCCCCACGATGCGCCCCGCCGCCGACCAGCTGACCCAGCTCGGCATCGAGCACGAGGTGCGGGTGGTGTCCGCGCACCGCACCCCACAGGAGATGATGACCTTCGGCATCTCCGCCATGGACCGAGGGCTGCGCGTGATCATCGCGGGAGCGGGGGGCGCCGCCCACCTCCCCGGCATGCTCGCCTCCCTGACCACGCTGCCGGTGGTCGGGGTGCCCGTCCCGCTGCGCCACCTCGACGGCCTCGACTCGCTGTTGTCGATCGTGCAGATGCCCGGCGGAGTGCCCGTGGCGACGGTTGGCGTCGGCAACGCCCGCAACGCGGCGCTGCTGGCCGCCCGGATCCTCGCCCTCGGCGATCCCGACCTGCGGGGCCGGCTCGCCGAGCTCGCCACGGCATCCGCCGACCACGCCCGCCAGCAAGACCTCGAGATCCAGGAGCTCCCCTGACATGAACGGTCCCCTGCTCGCCGACAAGCGCCTGCTCATCACGGGCGTGGTGAACACGGACTCCATCGCCTTTGCCACCGCCGCGGCGGCCCTCGAAGCCGGGGCGGAGATCGTGCTCTCCAGCCTGGGGCGAGACAGCGACCAGACGCGGCTGGCCGCCGAATCGCTGCGAGGCGACGTACCGGTCATCGAGGCCGATCTCACCGACCTCGACCACCTCGAACGTCTGACCACCGACCTGCGCGACCGCTGGGGGCGCGTCGATGGCGCCCTCCACGCCGTGGCCTTCGCACCACGGGAAGCCCTGGCCGGCGACTTCCTCGCCGCGGGGATCGACGCCGTCAGCCAGGCCTTCCGGACGAGCACCCACTCGTACGCATCGCTGGCCAGGCTGGTCACCGAGCTCGCCCCCGCAGGCGGAGCGTCGATCGTCGGGCTCGACTTCGATGCGGCCGGCGCCTGGCCCGTGTACAACTGGATGGGCGTCTGCAAAGCCGGACTCGAGGCCGTGAACCGCTACGTCGCCCGAGACCTCGGACCCCGACGCATCCGCTCCAACCTCGTCGCGGCGGGACCGCTCCACACCCGCGCCGCCGGAGGCATCCCCGAGTTCGAGCACCTCACTGGCGCGTGGGAGGCGCAGTCACCCCTGCCGTGGGACCCGAAGGACAGCGCCCCGGTGGCAGACACCGTGTGCTTCCTGCTGTCCGACATGGGCCGGATGATCAGTGGCGAGATCGTCCACGTAGACGGGGGCTACCACGCCATGGCGGCGCCCCTGCGTGACCGTTCGGAGTCAGCCATGCGCCTCGGGTGACACCTCGACCAATCGCAAGAGGTCAGCGACCGCATGGTCCCGTTCGATCGGGTGCCTCAGCGGCAGCCCTGGGTGCACCTGGTAGTGGTTCCGGCGCCCGATCCGCTCTCGGGTGAGGTACCCGGCCTCCACCAGGTCGCCGATGATGCTCTGCGCCGACCGCTCGGTGATGCCGACTCGCTCGGCGATGTCCCGGCCCCGGATGCCCGGGTCCTCGGCGATGCAGAG
>DAIQBC010000307.1:0-3166 GCA_036781345.1 Acidimicrobiales bacterium
GAACCCCTGCGGGCACACCAGCACGCCGTCGGCCGCGCCGGTGGCGGCGAGGTCGCGGATGATCTCGAGGATGTCGGGGCCGCGCCAGGGCTCGGGCGAGCGGCCAGCCGACTGCCACCCGAACGCCCACCCCGCCCAGCGGTCGAGCCCAGCCGCCTCCGCCACGGCCGCAGCCGACTGGCGGAGCTGTTCGGGATAGGGGTCGTCGACCAGCACCCGCTCGGGCAGCGAGTGGGCGGTGAAGAGCACCTTCGTGCGCTCGGGCATCGGGGCCAGCGCGTTCTGCACGGCGGCGGTGAGGAAGGCGAGGTAGGTGGGCTCGAGGTGCCAGTGCTCGATGCCGGTGGCCCGCATCCCGCGCTCGCCCGCCGCGGTGGCGAGGCGCTCCTGGTACTGGCCCACCGAGAAGCCGGAGAAGTGGGGTGCCAGCACGAGACCGACGACCGACTCGATGCCCTCGTCGGCCAGCGTCGTGACGGCGTCCTCGATGAACGGGGCGGCGTGCTTCTGTCCGAGCACCACGCGGCACTGGCCCGGGGCACGTGCCTCGAGGGCGGCCGATAGCGTGGCCCGCTGCGCCTCGGTGCGCTGGGCCAGCGGGGAGATGCCGCCGATGGCGTCGTAGCGGGCGACGAGGTCGGCGAGCTGCTCCGGCGTGGGCGCGTTCCCGCGCCGGATGTGCGTGTAGTACGCCTCGACGTCGGCCGGCGTGGCGGGCGTGCCGTAGGCCATCACGGCCACTCCGAGCTCAGCTGCCATCGCTGCGGCCCTCCTCGTGCACGAGGTCGACCACCTGGGCCAGCACGCCCGGGTCGAGCTCGGGGAGCACGCCGTGGCCGAGGTTGAAGATGTGGCCGGGGCGGCCCGCGTTGCGGCGCAGCACGTCGCGCGTGCGCTCGGCCACCACGGGCCACGGGGCCAGGCACACGGCTGGGTCGAGGTTGCCCTGCACGGCCTTGCCGGGCACGCGCGCACGGGCGACGTCGAGTGGCACCCGCCAGTCGACCCCCACCACGTCGGCGCCGGCTTCGCCCATGAGGCTCAGCAGCTCGCCGGTCCCCACGCCGAAGTGGATGCGAGGCACGCCGATGCCGTCGAGCGCGGCCAGCACCTTGGCACTGGCCGGCAGCACGTGCTCGGCGTAGACGTCGGGCGACAGCGCTCCGGCCCACGAGTCGAAGAGCTGGATGGCGCTGGCCCCCGCCTCCACCTGCGCGAGCAGCGAGGCGATGGCCATGTCGGCCAGGCGGTCGAGCAGCGCACGCCACAGCGCCGGCTCGCCGAGCATCAATGCCTTCGTGAGCCCGTAGGTGCGCGACGGCCGGCCTTCGATCAGATAGCTGGCCACCGTGAAGGGGGCGCCCGCGAAGCCGATGAGCGGCGTGGCGCCGAGGTCGCGCACGACGAGTCGCACGGTCTCCGCCACGTAGGGGGCGTCGAGGGAGGGCTCGAAGGGGCGCAGCCGGTCGAGGTCGGCGGCGGTGCGGAAGGGCTGCGAGACCACCGGCCCGATGCCGGGGGTGACGTCCACGCCGAAGCCGATGGCGGCCGCCGGCACCACGATGTCGCTGAACAGGATGGCGGCGTCGACGCCGTAGCGGCGCACCGGCTGGAGGGTGATCTCGGCCGCCAGGGCGGGATCGCGGATGGCGTCGAGGATGCTGCCCTCGCCCCGCAAGGCCCGGTACTCGGGGAGCGACCGCCCGGCCTGGCGCATGAACCACACCGGCACGCGGCTGGCGGGCAGGCCACGGGCGGCGCGCAGCAGCGGCGCGTCGGCCAGCTCGGGGGGCAGTCTCGTCATCACGCCCAACCTACGGGCCACCCGACAGCGTCACGAAGTCGTGGTCTGATGGCCCCGTGCGACGCTCCATCGACGACCAGCCCTTCTCGCTCGACGACTTGCCTCCCAGCGAAGAGGACGTCCAGCGCCTCTCGTGGGCGGTGGCCATCAGCGACGACTACGACGACGCCGAGCCACGCGTGGTGCTGACGGTGGAGGAGGTCGGCCGCCCCGGTGCTGGCCTCATCGCCCACCTCAGCCCGGCCATCGCCCGCCGCCTCCGCGTCGCCCTGCGTGACGCCCTCCGTGAGATCGGCGAAGACCCGGGCGCCTGACCCGTTCTGTGGACGCACACAGCCGCCATGCGGGCGTGTGGGTCCACAGAACCCGATGGGGTCAGTAGCGGAGCTCGGCGAGGACGGCCAGATGGTCGCTGGGGACGACGCCGTCGACAGGCTCGAGGCCCTCGACGCGACAGGATGTGACGTGACCGGCGCCCCCCGCCTTGGGCCAGCCGACGAAGATGTAGTCGATGCGGCGGTCGGGCTCGAGGTCGAGGATGGCGTAGGGGTTGGCGTTGCTCCACGTGGCCCCCGTGGCGCTCGAACCGCTGGCCTGGCCGGCTACTTCCCAGGCGTCGTGGAACACCAGCTTGTCCTCCGGCGTGGCGGCCCGACCCGAGAGCATGCGGATCTCGTCGCTGTCCGGGTCGGCGTTGAAGTCGCCGCACAGGATCGGGGGGTAGGCCCGCCCGGCCTCGGGGCGGGAGGTCGTGATGAATCGGCAGACCGACCGCACCTGGTCCTGGCGGGTGGCGCTCTGGTCGAAGCGCCAGTTGAGGTGGGTGCTGAACACCTGGAGCGGTCCGCGGGGACCGTCGATGTCGGCCCGGACGCAGGTGCGCAGCTCCTCGACCTCCTTGTGGGCGGGCAGGGCCAGCACCTCGCTTCCCGTGATGGGCCACCGGGAGAGCACGGCGTTGCCGAAGCGCACACCGTCGAGGTCGAGGCGGGCGCCATAGGTGTGATGGAAGCCGAGGCCCTCTGCCAGCTCGGCCGCGAAGCAGACATCGCCGTCGTCCCACACCTCCTGCAGGCAGACGACGTCGGCATCGAGGCGAGCGAGGGTGGCGGCGATGGCGGGCCGGCGGGCCTCCCAGGGGCCGAAGCGCCACCAGATGTTCCAGGTCAGCACCCGCAGGCGGGTGCCGATCAGCGATCCGTAGGGGCCCTCGGAGTTCGTCACGGGTCCAGCATCCCCGATCGCGCCCTGCTCCGCTCGCCGGCGCAGATCTTGTAAGATCGCGACTCCCCTCGTCCCAGGAGGATGATGGCGTCCCACCCCGACCTGTCCGCCGAACAGGCCTACATCGACAACGCGTAC
>DAIQBC010000308.1:0-3155 GCA_036781345.1 Acidimicrobiales bacterium
GCGATGGCCACCGCGATGCGGAAGGCCAGCCCGCCGTCGCTCCCCGGGGGGGCGGCGCTCTCGTCGAAGGCGTCGCGCCCGCCACGCAGGATGGCGGCCGCGTCGGCGCCCATGAGCAGGGCGGGCACGATCCCGAAGAGGGACAGCGCCGAGTAGCGACCTCCGATGTCGCTGCGGTTCTCGAACACCTCGGCGAACTCGCGATCACGGGCGACCGCACCGAGTGCGGAGCCGGGATCGGTGATGACGGCGAAGCGGCCGGTGCCGGCGGCCCGCTCCCAGGCCCACTCGAGGTGACTGCGGGTCTCGATGGTGGAGCCTGACTTCGACGACGCCACATGGAGCGTGCGGGCGGGCGGGCAGGTGTCGGCCACCCGTGCGATGGCGGCCGGATCAGTGGTGTCGAGCACGTGGAGGCGGGGCCGGCCCGGGGCAGGCTCGAGGGTGCGGGCGAGGACCTCTGGGAACAGGCTCGAGCCCCCCATCCCCATCACGACGATGTCGTCGATGCCCTCGACGAGCGCGGCGCAGCGGTCGGTGAGAGAGGGAAGATCGACGCGCACCTCGTCCACCACTGGGATCCACCCCAGCCGGTCGCTCAGCTCGGTGGGGTCCTCGCCCCAGAGGGTGTGGTCGGCCGCAAAGAGCCGGCGCATCGCCTCACGGTCGACGAGGGCAGCGCGTGCTTCCTCGGTGGCATCCGCAAAGGTCGTCATGCCCCCTGCCTATCGGACCAGCCCACGGTCATGCGTCGAGGGAGGCCGCCGCGTCCATCGCCACGACCCCGATCTCGTCGATCACAGCATCGGTGTGGGCGAGGCCCGGGAACATGATCTCGTAGGCACCGGGGGCCATGGCCGCCCCGCGCTGCAGCATCGCGTGGAAGAACGCGGCGTAGCGCGCGGTGTCGGTCTGCTGGGCGCTGGGGTAGTCGACGGGCGGCTGGGCACAGAGGAAGAGGCCGACCAGGGACTGCGCTTGCGGCACGACGGCCGTCACCCCAGCGGCGGCCAGGGCCGAGCGTAGATGGCCGGCCAACCGCGTTGCGGTGGCGGTGAGGGTGACGTAAGCCGGCCGATCGAGCAGCTCGAGCACGGCCAATCCAGCCGCGGTGGCCACCGGGTTCCCGGAGAGGGTGCCGGCTTGGTACACGCGGCCCAGCGGGGCCACCTGCTGCATCACGTCGCGACGCCCGCCGTAGGCACCGATGTTCAAGCCGCCGCCGATCACCTTGCCGAAGGTGGTCAGGTCGGCGACGACGCCCGTCGTCTCCTGGGCCCCCCCGTAGGCCACTCGGAAGCCGGTGATGACCTCGTCGAAGATGAGCAGCGCCCCTGACGCGTCGCAGGCCGCGCGCAGCCCCTCGAGGAAGCCCTCCGCCGGCGGGACGAGACCCATGTTGGCGGCCACGGGCTCCACGATCACGCAGGCGGTGTCGGCATCGAGCTCGGGCACCTGGTTGTAGGGCGCGACCACCGTGTCGGACACCGCCGCCGCCGTCACCCCTGCCGAGCCCGGCAGCCCCAGGGCGGCCAGCCCGCTGCCCGCCTCGGCCAGGAGGAGGTCGCCGTGACCGTGGTAGTTGCCGGCGAACTTCACCACCTTGCGCCGGCCGGTGTGGCCACGCGCCACGCGCACCGCCGACATCGTCGCCTCGGTGCCGGATGCCACCAGCCGCACCATCTCCACGGAGGGCACGCGCTCACAGATGGCCTCCGCCAGCACGACCTCCCGCTCGGTGGGCGCGCCATACGAGGTGCCGTCGACCGCGGCGCGCTGCACGGCCTCCACGATGGCCGGGTGAGCGTGGCCGGCGATGATGGCGCCGTAGGACTGCACCAGGTCGAGGTAGCGGGTGCCCTCGGCATCCCACACGTGGGCGCCCTCGGCCCTAGCCACGAAGTACGGCGTGCCACCCACGCTCTTGAACGCGCGCACCGGGCTGTTGACGCCACCCGGGATCACCCGCTGGGCACGGGCGAAGAGCTCCTCGTTGGTGGTCACGAGCGCCGCAGGCGCTCGGCCACCTCGCGGGCGAGGTAGGTGAGGATGACATCGGCACCGGCCCGCTTGATGGCGGTGAGGTGCTCGAGAGCCACGGCCTCGCCGTCGATCCACCCCCGCTCGGCCGCCGCTTTGATCATCGAGTACTCCCCCGACACGTGGTAGGCGGCCACGGGCAGGTCGGTCTCGGCACGGGCCGCGGCGATGACGTCGAGGTAGGCGAGGGCCGGCTTCACCATGATGAGGTCGGCGCCCTCGGAGATGTCGGCCCGGATCTCCGCCAGCGCCTCCCGGGCGTTGGGCGGGTCTTGCTGGTACCCCCGTCGGTCGCCGCCATCGGCGATGGTGACGTCGACGGCATCCCGGAAGGGGCCGTACAGCGCCGAGGCGTACTTGGCGGCGTAGGCGAGGATCGCGGTGCCCGGGTGGCCGGCTTCGTCGAGCGCCGACCGGATGGCGGCCACCTGGCCGTCCATCATCCCGCTGGGAGCAGTGATGTCCGCCCCGGCCTCGGCCTGGGCCACGGCCACCCGCGCGTACAGGCGCAAGGTGGCGTCGTTGTCCACCTCGCCGTCGGAGGTCACGACGCCGCAGTGCCCGTGGTCGGTGTACTCGTCCACGCACAAGTCGGCCATCAGCACGACGGCGTCGCCAACCTCTGCCCGCAGATCTGCGAGCGACCGCTGGACGATGCCCTCCGGATCCCACGCCCCCGATCCCGCGGCGTCCTTGCGGGCCGGGACACCGAAGAGGATGACACCGGGGATCCCGAGGTCGGCCAGAGCGCTCACCTCCTTGCGGAGCGACTCGCGCGTGTGCTGCACCACGCCAGGGAGGCTCGCGATCGGCCGGGGCTCGTTGATGCCCTCCCGCACGAACAGCGGTGCCACGAGGTCGTCGACCGCGAGGTGGGTCTCGGCCACCAGGCGCCGGAGGGCGGGCGTGCGCCGAAGTCGGCGGAGTCGGCGCTGGGGGAAGGCCACCGCCCGAGGCTACCGGTGAGCCCGATCGACCAAGGCGGCGAGGGTGTCGACAGTGAGGTGCTCGAGGGAGCCGACGATCAGGTCGGCGTGGCTGAGGTCGTTGAAGCGGGTGATGCGGCTCGGCACGGCGACGGCAGACCATCTCGAGCACACAACGGCGGATGGCAT
>DAIQBC010000309.1:0-3131 GCA_036781345.1 Acidimicrobiales bacterium
CAGGACATCTTCATGAACACCCCGAACCAGGCCGCCTGGTTCGAGCGCTACGTCACTGACTGGACCGGCCCGCTGGGCCGCCTCGGCCGGATGCAGTTCCGCATGAAGGGCTCCGTGTTCCCGGGCGACCACATGGTGCTCAGCGGCACGGTGCAGGACGTCAGCACCGACGCCGCCGGCTGTGGCTGGGCGTCGCTGCTCGTGACCCTCGCCGTGGACGGCGACACCAAGACCGACTGCTCGGTGCGAGTGGCCCTGCCCACCACTGCCGACGACAACCCCTGGGCCCGGCGCGGCGAGCGCTGGCTCCCCTGACCGCCCACCGACCCACGACCCGAGGACGCACGCCATGGACCTGGACTTCTCCGACGAGCAGGACATGCTGCGCGACCTCGTGCGCGGCGTGTGCAGCACCTACGCCTCCCTGGAGACCGTGCGCGCCATGGAGGACGATCCGATCGGGTATCCGCCCGAGCTCTGGGCGCAGCTGGCGGCGCTCGACCTCACCGGGCTGATGATCCCCGAGGAGTTCGGCGGCTCCGGCATGACCGCCCTCGAGGGGGCCGTGGTCTACGAGGAGCTCGGTCGGGCGCTCGCCCCCTCGCCGCACTTCGTGAGCGCCGTCCTCAGCGCCGGCCTGCTGCTGCGAGCCGGGTCGGACGACCAGAAGCAGGCGTGGCTTCCCCGCATCGCCACGGGTGAGGCCATCGTCACCACCGCCTGGCTGGAGCCGGGCGGCAGCTTCGGGCCGACGGGCGTCCGGGCCACCGCCAGGCCCGACGGCGACGGGTTCGTGCTCCAGGGCACCAAGTGGCACGTGCCCTTCGCGGCTGCGGCCACGCAGCTGCTGGTGCTGGCCCGCACCGGCGCCGCCGCGACCGACGTCGAGCTCTTCCTCGTCGATCCCACCGCGGGCGGCGTCACCCTCACCCAGCAGCACACGATCGCCTCCGACTGCCAGTACCAGGTGGAGCTCGCCGGGGTCCAGGTGGCGGCGGCCGATCGCATCGGCGCGCCGGGCACCGGGTGGGCCACCTGGGACGCGGTGCTTCGCGAGGGCCTGGTGCTCCTCGCCGCCCAGGCCATCGGTGGGGCCGGGTACGCCCTGGAGATCACGGTGCAGTACGCCAAGGACCGGGAGCAGTTCGACAAGCCCCTCGGCGCCTTCCAGGCCATCGCCCACTACCTGGCCGACGCATCGACAGCGGTCGACGGAGGGCGGATCCTCGTCTACGAGGCGGCCTGGGCCCTGGCCAACGGCCGGCCGATCGACTCACTGGCTCCAATGGCCAAGCTGTTCGCGTGCCAGACCTTCCGCGATGGCACGGCCATGGCCCAGCAGGTGTTCGGCGGGGTGGGATTCACGCTCGAGTACGACATCCAGCTCTACTTCCGCCGGGCCAAGGCCCTGCAGATCGCCTGGCTGGACGATGTCACCCTGCGCGAGATGGTGGCCGCCACCGTGCTCGACGAGCCCGCCTGACCGGCCCGGAGGGAATGTGACGACCCGTCAGGCCCGCCGTAGCCTCGCCCCATGACTCGTGGCATCGCGGGGGCGGCCGCCTACCTGCCCCACCGGCGGCTCGACCGGGCCACCATCGCGGCCATCGCCGGCGGCGGGGGCGGCAAGGGAACACGCACGGTGGCGGGCTACGACGAGGACACCACCACGATGGGGGTGGAGGCGGCGCGAGACGCGCTGCGATCGGCGCGGGGCGTCGTTCCTGACCTGCTCTGGTTCTCCACCGTCAACCCGGCCTACGCCGACAAGACCAATGCCACCGCCATACACGCCGCCCTGCGCCTCGGGCGGGAGGTGGGCGCCTTCGACGCCAACGGCTCGGTGCGCTCGGGCGTGGGCGCGCTGCTGGCTGCCATGACCGGTCAGGGCACCCACCTCGTGGTGAGCGCCGACCTGCGCAGCGGCCTGGCCGGGGGCCCCGACGAGGCCGCCTTCGGCGACGGCGCCGCCGCCCTCGTGGTCGCCGACGCCGACGACGGCCCGCTGCTCGCCGACGCCATTGGCGGGGGACGGGCCACCGAGGAGTTCCTCGACCGCTGGCGCACACCGGGCGAGGCACGCTCGAGGGTGTGGGAGGAGCGCTTCGGCGAGACCCGCTACGTGCCCCTCGGCCTCGCCGCGTGGAGCGAGGCCCTGACCTCGGCCGGCCTGGTGGCCGAGCAGGTCGACCGCATCGCCATCGCTGGTCCCCACGGGCGCGCCGTGGCCGCGCTGGCCAAGCAGCTCGGTTTCGGCGATCGCCACGTGGGCGCCGACCTGGCCGGGAGCGTCGGGAACCTCGGTGCCGCCCAGCCCGCCGCCCTCCTCACCGCCGCGCTGGAGTCGGCCCCCCCCGGCCAGGTGCTGGCGCTGGTGGTGCTGGCCGACGGCGCCGACGTGGTGCTGCTCCGGGTCACCGATGCCATCACGGCTTGGGCGCCGCGGCGCACGGTGGCTGCGCAGGCCGCCGCGGGCGCTCCGATCGACTACGGCACCTACCTGCGCTGGCGCGGGCTCCTGCCGGTGGAGCCGCCGCGCCGCCCCGAGCCCGCCCGCCCGTCGGCCTCGGCATCGGGCCGCTCGACCGAGTGGAAGTTCGGCTTCGTGGGCTCCGCCGGCGAGGATGGCGAGGTCCACCTGCCCCCGCAACCGGGCGACGGCGTCGACGTGCCGATGGCCGACGCGGCTGGCACCATCGCCACCTTCACGGTCGACCGGTTGGCTTACTCGCCGAGCCCGCCGGTGGTGTTCGCGGTGGTCGACTTCGACGGCGGCGGTCGGCTCCCGGTGGAGCTCACCGACGTCGACATCGCCAACGTCGCCATCGGGGCGCGGGTGGAGCTGACCTTCCGCAAGCTCTTCACCGCCGACGGCATCCACAACTACTTCTGGAAGGCGAGGCTCCTCTGATGGGCTCCCACGGGATCAAGGACCGCGTCGCCATCGTGGGCATGGGCTGCACCCGCTTCGCCGAGCACTGGGACAAGGGGCTCGACGACCTGCTCGTCGACGCCACCTCGGAGGCCTTCGGCTCCGCCGGCGTCACCAAGGACGACGTCGACGCCTACTGGCTCGGCACCGCCCAGGGCGGCATGAGCGGCATGGTGCTGGCCAAGCCGCTGCAGCTCGA
>DAIQBC010000310.1:0-3115 GCA_036781345.1 Acidimicrobiales bacterium
TCGAGGCCGGGGCCGTGATCACCACGCCGCGCCACCAGGTCGACGTGATCGTGACGGAGTACGGCGCTGCCGAGCTGCAGGGCAAGACCGTGCACCAGCGCGGCGACGCCCTGGCCGCCATCGCCCACCCCGCCTTCCGTGAAGGTCTGCGGGAAGCAGCCGAGCGGGCGAGCCACGGTCACTCACCCATCCCACGCGAGTGAGCCGGATCGAGTCCGAGAGCGCCGAGTTCCAGGTGCTGGAGGCGTTGCGCCACAACCGCCGCAAGCGCGAGCAGCGCGGTGAGTTCCTCGTGGAGGGGGTACGACCCATCGACCGGTGCGTGGCCGCCGGGTGGCCCGTGCGCGCGGTCCTCTCGCCGCTGGGCTCCTCGCCCTCTTCTTGGGCCCAGGCCACCGTTGCCGCCCTCAGAGCGGTGGAGCCGATCGAGCTGCGGCTCGATCTGTTCGCCCGCCTCACCGATCGCGAGGAGCCGCCCGAGCTCCTCCTCGTCGCCCGCATCCCCTCGGCCGAGCTGGCGGTCGTACCTCGCCCGGCCGACGGCGTGGTGGTGGTGGTCGACCGTCCCGCCAGTCCCGGCAACCTCGGCACCATCGTGCGCACCGCCGACGCCCTCGGTGCCTCTGCGGTGCTCACCATCGGGCACGGTGCCCACCTGTACGACCCGCGCACGATCCGGGCCAGCGTCGGGTCGATCTTTGCGCTCCCCGTCGTGTCGCTGGCCGGTCACGAGGAGCTCAGCGCGTGGGTGCGATCGTGGCTGACCGAGGACGTCGTCACCGTGTACGCCACCGATGAGACGGGCGAGGTCGTTCTGCGACCCGGGATCTCGCTCTCGCGTCCGGCCATCCTGCTGCTGGGCACCGAGCGCACGGGCCTGTCCCGCGCTCTCCGCGAGCTGGCCGACATCACCCTGCGCATCCCGATGACCGGCTCGGCCAGCTCGCTCAACGTGGCGGTGGCCCACGGGATCGTGCTCCACCACCTCATGACTACGGTGGCAGACCATGCCTGAGCCCGTGGACGTGAGCGACCTGATCCGCACGACGATCGACGGCGGCGTGGCCCGGGTCATCATCGACCGGCCCGACGCCGGCAACTCCCTCACGGCCGAGATGCGCGATCACCTGGCCACCACGTTCGACGAGCTGTCGGCCACCCTGGGCGTGCGGGCCGTCGTCCTCACGGGCGCCGGTGAGAAGCACTTCTGCACCGGTGCCGGGCTGGGCGGGGGTCAGAAGGCCGAGCCGGCGCGACCGGCCGGTGCACCGGACCGGTCGCTCGGCGACGTGTCCCGCCTCATCCGACGCGGGTGGCAGCGCCTCGTGGCTTCCATCCTCGACTGCGAGAAGCCCGTGATCGCGTCCGTCAATGGCACTGCGGCGGGCGGCGGCGCCAACCTCGTGCTGGCCTGCGACCTCGTCGTCATGGCCGACTCGGCCCGCCTGATCGAGGTCTTCGTCAAGCGCGGCATCATCCCCGACGCCGGCGGCGCGTACCTGCTGCCGCGCATCGTCGGCCCCCAGCGGGCCAAGGAGCTGATGTTCCTGGGCGACGACCTGTCGGCCACCGACTGCGAGCGCTGGGGCATCGCCAACAGGGTCGTCCCGGCCGCCGAGCTGGCCGGGGCGGTCGACACCCTCGCCGGCCGCCTGGCCAGCGGGCCGACGAAGGCCATCGCGATGACCAAGTGGCTGGTGAACCGCAGCTCCGAGAGCAGCCGCCACAGCGCCTTCGAGGAGGAGGCCTACGCCCAGGAGCTGGTGACGACCACGGAGGACATGGCGGAGGGGATCCGGGCCTTCGGCGAGCGCCGCACCCCTGACTTCAAGGGCTGGTGAACGCCCCCGGCTCACCACGGCGCACCTGCTGGCGCCCGGAGGCGAACCGGATCGTCTCGTACGCGACCAGCGTCACCATGCCGACGGTCAGGAGGGCCAGCGTGTAGCCCGAGTCAAGCCCATGAGCCAGCGGCGTCAGCGCCAGCAGCAGCACGCCCAGCACCAGCCGTGGCACGCCGATGGAGCGGATGTTCCGGAAGCGGAAGGCGACGAGGGCCAGGAGGTAGATCGCGACACCGCCCACGAGCGCGAAGCCCGCCTCCGGTCGGAGGGGGCTCCCGACATGACCGAGGACCTTCTTCAGGCCGAGCGCCATCAGCACCACCCCTGCGACCATCGGGAGGTGCAGAAACGAGTACGCGTCGCGCGCCAGCTCGTTCTGCTCCTTGCCGACGGTCGCGGCACGGAGCAGATGAGCAGCGGCCACAGATGAGACGTCGAAGTAGCACCACCACATCGCAGCGACCAGCGCCGTGGCCAGCACTGCCGCGAGCACGATCCCGACGTCGACCCCCGCTGCCGAGCCCACGCCGATGGCCACGATCGACTCCCCGAGGGCGATGATGACGATCAGGCCGTGTCGCTCGGCGAAGTGGCCCGGTGCCAGCTTCCACCCCTCCGAGCCGAACAGGTACGGCCCGAGCATGTCGAGGCCCAGCGCCGTCGCCCAGATCGCCCCCTGCGCCACCCCGTGCATGAACGACGCGGTGGTCAGCAGGGCGATCCCGACGGAGGTGCTCGGGAGCAGCCCGACCCAGACGGAGCGCCGCAAGGGCGGGTCGTCGCGAGCCGCCACGAGGAACAGCGCCAGCTGGCCCAGCCGGACGAGCCCGTAGGCGAGCGCGAACAGGAGTCCCCGCTCGTCGAAGGCCTCGGGCACGCACAGCGACACCACCAGCAGGGCGGCCATGGCCGCGAAGATGGCGATGCGCACCAGACCTTCATCAGGGTCGACCACGCTTGTGAGCCAGGCGTAGCCCACCCATGCCCACCACAGGATCCCCAGCACCAGCATCCCCTTCGCCAACCCCGGCCAGGTGGGGTCGCTCGCCATGAGGGTGGTGCACTGCGTGATGGCCAGCACGAAGACGAGGTCGAAGAACAGCTCCAGCGGGGTGACCTGTTCGCCTTCGCGGAGTGCAGGGCCCGAGCGGCGCGCCGGCGGGGCAGGAGGGGTGGTCGTCATGGGGCTGGAGCGTACGGTCGTCCACGCTCGGACCGGGCACCGGTAGCGTCGGGACGTGGACCTGCTCGTCGTCGTCGGTGCCGCCACC
>DAIQBC010000311.1:0-3090 GCA_036781345.1 Acidimicrobiales bacterium
CGGCGTCGAGATCGAGCGCACGCCTCGGGGCGGCCTGCAGGTCGACGGCGACACGCTGCGCACCTCCCACCCGCGGGTGTGGGCGGGCGGAGATGTCGCCCGAGGGCCTCGCAACCTCATCGACGCCATCGCCGATGGCAGCCGCGCTGCCGCCTCGATCCACGCCGCCTTCGCGCTGCCGGGCGCTGCGGAGGCGGTGGTGCCGGGACGGGAGATGACCCTCACCGAGCGCGTCGGCTTCCGCCGGCTGGCCACCGGCTACGACGCCATCGAGCGGGTGCCGGTGCCCGCCACGCCGAACGATCGCCGGGTCGGCTTCGCCGAGGTGGAGACCGGCTACACGGAGGGCGACGCACGCCGTGAGGGGCTTCGGTGCCTCCGCTGCTTCGACAACATCATGCTCGACCCGGGCCTGTGCATCCTCTGCGGGCTCTGCGTCGACGTGTGCCCCACCAACTGCATCACCATCGTGCGGGCCGACCGGCTCGGGCTCGGCGTGGCGCAGCAGTCGGCCCTGCTCCTCGACGAGGATGCCTGCATCCGCTGTGGCCTCTGCGTGAACCGGTGCCCGCCGGGTGCGCTGTCGATGGTGCACGCGGAGGAGGCGGCCATCGCCGTCTCGGTCGAGATCGGGCCCCGCCCCGCCGCCCGGACCGGGAGCTGACGACCATGACCATCGACGAGCGTGAGGTGCTGGAGTCAACGGAGAGCCAGCCCAGCCGCGCCGGCCTGGCGGCGCGACTGCAGCGCAGCGATGCCTGGCGCTCCGCGTTCCGTCACCCGTCGCTCGACACGCCGCGCGGTCGGGCCCTGCAGTCCTTCAGCAACTTCTTCCTGCACCTCTACCCGGTGAAGATCCCGCGGCGGGTGCTGCGCATGCGGTACTCGTTCCGCCTCGGCTACATCGCGGGAGTCCTGTTCGGCATCCTGCTGGTCACCGGCATCTACCTGATGTTCTTCTACACACCGTCGGTGACCTCGGCCTACGGGGACATGCAGCAGCTGCGCACCGGCGTGGGCTTCGGCCAGCTCATCCGCAACGTGCACCGCTGGTCGGCCCACCTCATGGTGGTCGCCGTCGCCCTGCACCTCACGCGGGTCTTCTACGCCGGCTCCTACAAGAAGCCACGCGAGTTCAACTGGGTCATCGGCGTGGTGCTCCTGGCGCTGACGCTGATGTTCTCCTTCACCGGCTACCTGCTGCCGTGGGACCAGCTGGCCTACTGGGCCGTCACGGTCGGGACGGGCCTGGTCCACTACGTGCCCCTCGTGGGCCAGCAGATCCAGGACCTGCTCATCGGCGGTGACCAGATCGGCCAGACCACGCTGCTGCGCTTCTACGCCCTGCACGTGGCGGTGCTGCCGATGGCGCTGGTCGTCATGCTGATGATCCACATCTGGCGGGTGCGGAAGGACGGCTTCGCGGTCGATCAGTCCACGAGCGGCGCCTTCGGTGAGGCGGCCACCGAGAGGCCCGGCCCGCAGGCCCCGGCCTCGGCGCCTGCCGAGCTCTACGGGGCTCGCACTCGCGTGCTCGGCGTGGTCGACCGCGAGTCGGTCACCGCCGAGGACCGCCCGGTCGAAGACACCGTGTTCACCTGGCCGCACTTGATCGTGCGCCACGCGGTCGTGTTCCTCGGCGTCGCCGCCACCGTCCTCGCGCTGGGGGTGGTGTTCGAGGCGCCACTGCGGGGCCTCGCCAACCCGAACCTCACGCCGGAGCCGGCCAAGGCCCCCTGGTACTTCGCCGGGCTGCAGGAGCTCCTCTCGCGCGTCGACCCCCTCATCGCCGGCATCCTCGTGCCGTCCGGTGTCTTCGTCGTGCTGCTGCTGCTGCCCTACATCGATCGCAATCCGGCCACGGAAGCACGACAGCGCAAGGTGGCCATCGTGGTGTTCAGCGGGATCCTGGCCGCGGCCGTCGTCCTCACGGTCATCGGGACGTTCTTCCGCGGGCCCGGCTGGGCCTTCGTGTGGCCCTGGCAACACCTCTACCTCGAGCTCTAGGAGATCTCGTGCCCACAAGCCGACGGCAGTTCCTGCGCACCGCCTGGAAGTTCGGCGCCGCGTTTCTCGGCGCGGCGGCCACCTGGACGACGTGGGAGGCGCTTCGCCCGCTCGCCTCGAGGGCCGCCGGGGCCAAGGTGCGCGTCGGTGACGCCGGCAGCTTCGCGGCCGGCACCGCCACCTACATCCCCGAGGGACGCCTCTACGTCGTCAACGCCAACAGCCAGTACTTCGCGCTGTCGCAGAAGTGCCCCCACCTCGGGTGTCGGGTGCCGTTCTGCGAGAGCTCCGGACGCTTCGAGTGCGGCTGTCACGGGTCGGTCTTCAACCTGGCCGGCGAGTGGCAGGCGGGTCCGGCTCCCCGTGGGCTCGATCGCTACGGGCTCACGGCCGACGGCACGGCACTGGTCGTGGACACCGGCGTCCTCGACAGCGGTCCGGATCGTGGCAGCAAGCAGTTCGATCTGCCCGCCACGGGCCCCAGCTGCGAGACGGGAGCCTGACATGCCCACCGAGCGCCCCCGTCCCGGCCCGTTCGAGCCCGAGTGGCTCGAGCACAGCCTCGACCGCTACCTGACCTGGGGTCTGGTGTTCATGCTCGCCCTCATCGTCGGGTTCTTCGCCTACCGGGTGCGGGAGCCCGATCTGCGCCGCACGGCGCTGAAGGAGCAGACGGCGAGCTACATCCACCTCGGTGACCAGCTGTTCGCCACCAGCTGCTCCTCGTGTCACGGCAAGGCCGGCATCGGTGGCTCGGGGCCCGTGCTCAACTCGAAGGAGTTCCTCGCCGAGACGATCGACGGCCAGATGCAGCTCCTGATCGCCGGTGGCGTCGCGGGGTCGGACATGCCGGCCTGGAGCCAGGACTTCGGTGGCACGATGACCGACGAGCAGGTGCGCCAGATCGTCACCTACCTGCGGTCGCTGCAGCCCGACGCTCCGAGCGTTCCGGACTGGCGCAACGGGCGGCCCGTCGGCGGGTGACGCCCGGCGGCTAGGTCGACAGCGTCCGGAAGATCCACTCCCGCATCGGCACGCACTGCAGCGTGGCCGTGTTCCCGAAGGTGTTCATGTGGTCGTCGA
>DAIQBC010000312.1:0-3081 GCA_036781345.1 Acidimicrobiales bacterium
GCTCGTGCAGAAGGGGGCGGGCCTCGGCGCCAGCATCACCGACGAGGCCTACGCCCGCGCCGGCGCCGAGATCGTGGCCGACGCCGCCGAGGTGTGGGCGCGGGCCGGGATGGTGGCCAAGGTCAAGGAGCCCCAGCCGTCGGAGTTCGAGCACCTGCGTGCCGACCTCACGCTGTTCACCTACCTCCACCTGGCCGCCTACCCGAAGGTGGCAGCGGCGCTCTGTGCGTCCGCCACCACCGGCATCGCCTACGAGACCGTGATGCGGGCCGACGGTGCGCTCCCGCTCCTCGCCCCGATGAGCGAGGTGGCCGGCCGCCTGGCCGTGCAGGCCGGCGCCCACTTCCTCGAGGCGCCCCAAGGCGGGCGCGGCGTGCTGCTCGGTGGGGCACCGGGCGTACCTCCCGCCCGAGTCGTGGTGATCGGTGCCGGCAACGTCGGCTGGAACTCCGCCTGGATCGCGGCCGGGATGGAAGCCGAGGTGAACCTGCTCGACAAGAACCTCGACCGCCTTCGCTTCGTCGACCAGATCCACAAGGGCCGCATCACCACGCTCGCCTCCAACCGGGGAACGGTGGAGCGCTGCATCGCCGAGGCTGATCTCGTCATCGGTGCGGTGCTCGTGGCGGGCGACCGCGCTCCGGTGGTCATCACCGAGGCCATGGTGGCCACGATGAAGCCCGGCGCCGTGATCGTCGACGTCGCCATCGATCAGGGCGGCTGCGTCGAGACCTCGCGCGAGACCACCCACCAGGACCCCACCTACGTCGTGCACGGGGTAGTCCACTACTGCGTCGGCAACATGCCCGGTGCGGTGCCGGCGACGTCCACCCACGCCCTCACCAACGCCACGCTCCCCTACCTCGTCGAGGTGGCCGTCCACGGCGCCACCGAGGCGTGCCGGCGCGACCCGGCCCTCGCCCCCGGGCTCAACACCGAAGGCGGACAGGTGGTGAACGCGGTGGTGGCCGAAGCCTTGGACGTGCCGGCGGGCACCCCCAGCCACGGCATCCCCAGCCACGGCATCATCTGATGACCGACCCGCCCGTGGCGCTCGACGACACGGACAAGGCGGTCATCCGCGCGATGCAGATCGACGGGCGCGCCCCGTACTCGAAGCTCGGCCCGGCCGTCGGCCTGTCGCAGGCCGCGGTGCGGCAACGGGTGCAGCGCCTCATCGACCGTGGGGTGATGCAGGTGGTGGCCGTCACCGACCCCGCCACCCTGGGCTTCGCCGTCCAGGCCATGGTGGCGGTCTCCGTCACGGGCGACGTCCGCACGGTGGCCGACCGGCTCGGGCAGCTGCCCGAGGTGGAGTACGTCGTGATCACGGCGGGCCGCTTCGACCTGCTGGCCGAGGTCGTCTGCACCGACACCCTCCACCTGCTCGATGTCGTCAACGACCGCATCCGCGCGCTTGACGGTGTCAGCAGCACCGAGGTCTTCACCTACCTGAGCCTGGTGAAGCAGACGTACAGTTGGGGCGTCCGCTAGACGCGGTTCAGCTCTCCTCGAGGCGGCGGCGGAAGAGCACGCCCGCGAGCATGAGGCTCACGCTGCCGAGGAGGACGATGGTGGCCAGCACGTTGATCTGCGGTGAGATCTCCACGCGCGAGGCACCGAAGATCCGGATCGGGAAGGTCTCCTCTGAGCCCGAGTTGAAGAACGTGATGATGAAGTCGTCGATCGACAGAGCGAAGCTGAGCAGGGCGGCAGCCAGGATGCCCGGCGTGATGAGAGGGAGGGTGACACGGCTGAACGTCCGCCAGGGGGGCGCCCCGAGATCCATGGCCGCGTCCTCAAGCGACCAGTCGAAGCCCCGGATGCGCGCCTTCACGGTGAGGGCCACGAACGACGTGCAGAAAAGGATGTGCGCGATGACGATGGTCGTGAAGCCGCGCTGCCAGCCCCAGTCGATGAACAACGTGGCCAGCGAGGAGCCCATCACGATCTCGGGCGTGGTGATGGGCAGGACCAGGAGCAGGTTCACCAACGCCCCGCCCTTGAAGCGGTAGCGCACCAGCGCGAGGGCAATCAGGGACCCGAGCACGGTGGCCACGAACGCGGCGATGGTGGCGATCTTCAGCGACAGGATCATGGCGTCGGTGAGCGGGCCTGGCGCGAACGGATCCTTCCAGTTGTCGAGGGTGAAGTGGCGCCAGATGATGTTGAACTTGCCGGCTGGCTTGTTGAAGGAGAAGGCCACGATCACGACGATCGGCGTGAACAGGTAGATGAAGCCGGCGGTGGCGAACGCGGTGAGCGACCATCGGCCCACTCGACCGGCCGTGGTCTCCGGCGAGCGGTCCGTAGCCATCAGACGAGATCGTCCGTGCCGAGGAGCCGGGCATAGACCAGGGTGGCCACGGTGATGATCGCCATCAGCGTGAAGCTGAGCGCCGCCGCAGTCGGGTAGTCGAGCTGCACGAGGAACCGGTCCTGCACCACGGTGCCGATCATCGTGTTGTTCGGCCCGCCGAGGAAGCGAGCGTTCACGAAGTCGCCGGCCGCGGGGATGAAGGTGAGCAGGCTCCCCGCAAAGACCCCGGGCAGCGACAGGGGCAGGACGACGCGCCGGAAGGCCTGCCACCCGTTGTTGTAGAGATCCTTGGCGGCTTCGGTGAGGCGCAGGTCGATCTTCTCGAGGCTCACGTAGATCGGCAGGATCATGAAGGGCAGGAAGTTGTAGGTGAGCCCGCCGATCACGGCGACGTGGGTGGACAGCAGCCCTCCGTTCTGCACGATGCCGAGCGAGTCGAGCGTGCCCACCAGGTGGAGGCGCTCGAGCATCCCGAGCACCGGACCGTTGTCAGCCAGAACCGTGGCCCAGGCCAGCGTGCGGATGAGGAACGACGTGAAGAACGGCACCACCACCAGGCCGAGCAGCGCGTTCTTGTACCGACCGCCCCGCACGGCGATCACGTACGCCACCGGGTAGCCGATCGCGATGCACAGCAACGTCGCGGTGCCTGCGTAGATGAACGACCGCACGAACTGCTCGGAGTAGTCGCTGATCGCGTTGGTGAAGTTCGACCACTCCCAGGTGAACTTGGCGTCGACGGCGAAGCGGCTCTCCTTCAC
>DAIQBC010000313.1:0-3076 GCA_036781345.1 Acidimicrobiales bacterium
AGACGAACTGCGCGTGTGGGCCGACGACGGCGACCTGGACCTCTACCTCATCGCAGGGGAGAGCCTGCCGGTGCTTCTGGACCGGTACACGCAACTGACGGGCCGGCCCTGCTTGCTGCCGCTGTTCGGCTATGGGGTGAAGGCCTTCACCCTCTCCCTGGTGGAGACGGCCATCGAGGTCACCGACGGACGGATCCCGGGACGCGACCTGCAGGCGGTGCTCGACCTGGGCAAGCTGCTGATGGACCACCCGGTGGAGCTGCTGGAGGGGGTGCGGGAGGCCGTCGATGCCCTCACGGACACCTACCGTGTGATGGTGATCACCAAGGGCGACCTCCTCCACCAGGAGACCAAGGTGGCTCGCTCCGATCTGGCCGAGCTGTTCTGGCGGGTGGAGATCGTCTCCGAGAAGGACGAAGCGACCTACCTGCGCATCCTCGACCGCCACGGGATCGACCCTGCCCACTTCGTGATGGTGGGCAACTCGGTGCGCAGCGACGTGCTCCCGGTGCTGGCCATCGGCGGGCGCGCGATCCACGTGCCGTACTCGGTCACCTGGGCGCTCGAGCACGCCGACACCGACCCGGAAGTCCACGACTTCCCAGTACTCGAGTCGTTGGCTCAGCTGCCGGCCTGCATCGACGTTCTCCAGGCAGGGGCCTGAGCCGTCGTGCCCGAGCTCACCGTCGCGTCGTTCAACATCCACTGGGGCCGGGGGAGCCGGCGCGACGGCTTGCCCCCCTTCGACCTCCTCGAAGCCTGTGGCTCCTTCGACGCCGACGTGCTCGCCCTGCAGGAGTGCTGGGTGCCCCATGCCGGCCCGGCGCAACACGATCAGGTGGCCAGCGAGCTGGGCATGGGGGTGGTGGCGGTGCCGATGGGCACGGTCGTGATGGGACGAGTACCTCGGGTGGCGCACCGGGCCGACCCGGAGCTCCCCGCGACTGCCGGCGACTGGTGCCTGGCCCTGCTGTCCCGCCCGCCCATCCGCACGACACAGGTCACCCCCCTCCGCCATCTTCCTCTCGATGCATGCGCCCGGGTGCTGCTCGAGGCCGAGATCGACGTCGACGGCTCGAACCTCAGCGTGGTGGCCACCCACTTCAGCCACCTCGAGTTCGGATCCCCCCTGCAGGCCCGCGAGCTTCGTCGCGCCCTTCCGCCCAGCGACCGGCCGGGCGTGTTCCTCGGCGACATGAACATGTGGGGCTGGACGATCTCGGCCATGGTCCCGCCTGGCTGGCGTCGAGCCGTGCGCGGCAAGACCTGGCCATCCCATCGGCCACAGCACCAGATCGACCACCTCCTGGTCACCCCGAGCGTAGAGGTCGTGCACAGCGAGGTCCTGCGCCATGTCGGCTCTGACCACCGACCGATCCGTGCTCGCTTGCGCATCACATGACGACGCCGATCGTGTTCCTCTGCACCGGCAACGCCGCCCGCTCGGTGATGGGCCAGGCCGCCCTCGCTGCTCACCTCCCCGACTGGCACATCACCAGCGCCGGCACCCTCGTCGTCGAGGGCCAGCCCATGAGCTGGCGCACCAAGGCCGCCCTCGATGCCGTGGGACTCGACGCCCCGGAGCATCGCAGCCGACAGGCGCAGGCCGTCGAGGTCGGGCATGCTGCCCTCGTGATCGCCCTTGCCCCTGAGCACGTCCACTGGATCCGCCGCACCCATCCCGAGGCGGCGCCGCGCACGGCCACCCTTCGCCGACTGGCCCGCGACCTCCCGGCGCACGAGGCGCCCCTCGCCGAGCGCGTGGCCTCCCTGGGGCTCGCCGAGGTTGAGCTCGGCGACTGGGAGGAGGTCGTCGACCCGGGTGGCGGCGACGCCGAGGTGTTCGCGGCCTGCGCCGTAGAGGTTGTCGAGCTGGTCACCGCGCTGGCACCCCGGTTGACGGGGCGATGACGAAGCACCTCTCGGCCGACGAGGCGGCAGCCCTCCTACACCCGACGGACAGCCTGGGCCTGCCCCTCGGGCCGGGGCAGCCGCCCGCCTTCCTCGAGGCGCTGGGCCGGCGGACCGACTGGGAGCACCTCCGCATCGGCGGCGCGTTGCTCACGGTGTTCACCGAGCTGTTCTCCCACCCCAACGTGCACTACCTCAGCGGGTTCTTCGGTCCCCTCGATCGGCTCCTCCGCGACGCCGGCGCCAACATCGGGTTCGCGCCGGCCGACTTCCGTCGCTTCATGCCGATCCTCGAGGCCGACCCGCCGCGCGTTATGACCACGGCGGGGGCCCCGCCAGACGCGCACGGTCGGGTCAGCTTGTCGCTCCACGCCGGCGCCAACGTGAGGCAGATCCGCCAGGCGGCCGCCGATCCCGAACGCCTGCTCGTGGTGGAGGTCAGCCCCGCCTTCCCGCGCACCTACGGCACAGGTGACTACGACCACTCGGTGCACATCGACGAGATCGACGTGCTCATCGAGAGCGACAAGTCCCCCATCGTCAGCGAGGACCCTCCGCCCACCGAGGTCGACCGGGCCATGGCCGAGCACGTGCGGGCCTTCGTGCCTGACGGCGCCACGCTGCAGACCGGCATCGGCGCCGTGCCGTCGAGAGTGGTGTCGCTGCTGGCTGATGGCGACGGCGGCGACTACGGCGTGCACTCGGAGATGTTCACCACCGGGCTCATGCACCTCCACCAGGCCGGCAAGGTCACCAACCGCAAGGGCACTCATGACGGGGTCTCGGTCGCCACCTTCGCCGCCGGCACGAAGGCGCTCTACGACTGGCTCCACGAGAACCGGGAGGTGGCCTTCCTTCCCGTCGACCAGGTCAACTCGCCCGACGCCATCGCCCGCAACCGGACGATGGTCACCATCAACGCCGCCATGTCGGTGGACATCCACGGCCAGGTGATCGCCGACACGATCCGCGGCGTGCAGTACTCCGGCATCGGGGGCCACGAGGACTTCGTGTCGGGCCCGGCCCTCGACCTCGACGATCGCTCGCTGCTCTGCCTGCCGTCGACCGTGACGATCGGCGACCAGCTCACCTCGTGCATCGTGCCGTGGTTCGAGGCCGGGGCCGTGATCACCACGCCGCGCCACCAGGTCGACGTGATCGTGAC
>DAIQBC010000314.1:0-3062 GCA_036781345.1 Acidimicrobiales bacterium
CGTCGTCGATCTCGTCGTAGAGCTCGAGTTTGTCGAGCGAGCCCTCGAGCACCTGGGTGGACCACCCACCCACGGCACCGAAGATGAGATAGGCAGCGGAGCGCGAAGCGATCAGGCCTGCGAACTGACCCACGCCGACGGCATCGATGGCCGGAGCTCGTAGTGCGGTGTAGACACCGATGGCCGCCACCGCCGCGACAGACCCCCCGATGGCGCCGCGGAAGACGAACGCGAGGAAGACAGGCACGAACAGCAGCGTGGCCGCCACCTCCACGCCGTCGACCCGCCGCGCGTACATCACCACGGTCACGATGGCCAGCACGACCAGCCCGGTGCCCAGAACGAGGCGGCGGGCCTGCGCGTAGCCCAACCGCGACAACCGGTCGGAGAAGGTAGCGCCCACGACACCGAAGCGTACCCATCGGCGGCTACGGGCCCGGACCTAGAGTAGAGCCATGCCGTCGGCGCTGCGGGCCCAGGTCGCGCTCATCGGGCTCTTCGCGGTGCTGCTCATCCCCGTCGGCACGTCGTCGCTGCGGGGTCTCACCCACATCCTCAGCTGTCGGGGGACCAGCGCCACGCCGTTCAGCGTGGAGGTGCCCGCCAACGGGATCCCGGTGATCTCGGCCTCCACCGTGATCGAGCGCAACCCCAACGGAACGCTCGACCGCGGCGAGGTGTGCGGTGGCCTCACCCTCGACCTGCTGGTGGGCAGCCGCGTCGAGGATCGAGCCGAGGTCACCCTCGCCATCACCAACAACACCCGCCTGGGCTGGCGCGGAAGCGTGCAGCTACGCCTCGACCGCACGCTCATCCCGATCGCGATCGGTGAGATCGGCGCGGGCGACACCGCCACCGACGAACTCTCTCTGCACCTCCAAGCCAATCGCACGTACGCGATCGAGGGCACGCTGCTGGTCGGCCCCTGACGCCAGGGCGCCTACAGATAGGTGCCGGGGAGCGGAGCCTGGTCCCCTTCGGGCGGAGGCTGACCCGCCTGCTGGGCCATGCCCGGGCCGATCTGTCCTCGCATCTGCTCGAGCTGCTGGCGGGCAGCCATCTGCTGCGCGAACAACGTGGCCTGGATGCCGTGGAACAGCCCCTCGAGCCACCCGACCAGCTGGGCCTTCGCGATGCGCAGCTCGGCGCCACTGGGCGCAGTGTCCGGCTCGAACGGGATGGCCAGACGGGTCAGCTCCTGCTGCAGGTCCGGCGACAGCGTTGAGGCGAGCTCAGCGATCGACGTGTCGTAGATCTCTCGGAGCCGCTCACGGCTCGGTTCGTCGAGCTCGGTCTGGCGCACCTCTTCGAGCAGCTGCTTGATCATCGAGCCGATGCGCATCACCTTGCCGGGCGACGACACCGCCTCGTGCTGCTCATCGTCTTCGGGGGCGTCGACGATGTCGGTGCCCACCACCGAGGGCACGAGCACGTCACCGTCGGGGTCGGCAGAGGAGGTCGTCTCGGGCATGGCCGTCAACCTATCGGGGGCGGTCAGCCCGCGACACCCACCAGCAATGGCACGAGCATCTCGTCCTCCGTGAGCGAGCCATGGCGCCCAACGAGGTGATACGGGCCGGTGTCGTTGGGATCCTCGAAGGCAACGGTGCCCTTGGCGGCCAAGAGGACGTCCCCGAGACGTCCCGCCGCCGCCGCGGTGACCTTCGGGCCGTACCACCCATCTGCGATCGCCTGCTCGCGCGTGCGCACCCACGCGGCGCGACCCAACGTGGCCTCCGCCGCCTCGGCCAAGGCCCCCGCCCGGCCCGAGCGGGCATGCAACCAACGGAAGCGGCCCTCACCCGACTGCATCCCCACGTGGGTGAGCACGTCACTCGGGAGCTGCAGCACATCGTCACCGGTCTCCACCTGACCATGGTCGGCCGTGACGACCAGCGCCGTGCCGGCCGGGAGCGCGTCGAGCAGCGTGGCCACGAGGTGGTCGATCCAGCGGAGCTCCTCGTCGTACTGGGCCCCCAGGCCGTACTCGTGGGAGACCTTGTCGAGGCCCTCGTAGTAGCCGTAGACGAACGGCTCCCCTGACCCCGACAATCGCACCAGCTCCGAGGTGAGCGTGCCCAGCGTGCGATAGCCGGTGAAGCGCACCTCGTCGAGGTGGGCCAGGGTGAACCCGGATCCGGCGAACTCTGCCCGCGTGACCACGGGCGGTCGTTGGCCCCCGAAGACCGCATGCGGCTGGATGCCCTGCGGCGAGATGCTGCGCCGGGCATCACCTCGGCCGGTCGTCCAACGGAGCACGTTGAGGACCTCACCCTCCACTGCGATCCGGTACCCCATGACCCCGTGCTCGCCGGGAGCCAGCCCGGTGCTGATCGACGTCAGGGCCGTCGCCGTGGTGGTCGGGGCCACCGTGGTGATGGGTCCCCCGTCCATCGCCGCGAGGGTCGGGGTGAGGTGCCGCCGGCTCTGCATCTGCATCCAGCCCAGCCCGTCGACGACCAGGAGCACCACGCGCTCGACCTCCATGGCCGCCGCCGGCATCCAGTCCGGCACAGCCTCCCCGTGCGACAGGAGGGCGGGCACCACGTTGGTGATGCACGCGCCGTCATAGGAGGGGAGCAGGGGGAGGTCAGCCATGGGTGAGCAGGGGAACGACCAGACGTTACCGGGCTGTCCTACAGTCCACGACGTGAAGGTGTCGACGAGGGGCGACTACGCGAGCCGAGCCCTGCTCTCCCTGGCCCTGCACCCAGATGAGTCGGGACCCACGTCGGTGCGCGACATCGCGGAGCGCACTGCGCTCCCGCAGCCGTACCTCGAGCAGATCCTGCTGGCACTGAAGGGGGCCGGCATCGTCGTGTCCAAGCGCGGGGTGGGCGGCGGCTACGTCCTCGCTCGAGAGCCGAGCCAGATCACCCTCGGGGAGATCGTGTCGGCCGTCGACGGGCCCATCGCCGTTGGCGACTTCGGCGAACCGCATCAGAACGGTGCCTGTGACCATGAAGGTCAGTGCGTGCTGCTGGCCGTGTGGGCCGGCATCAGCAGTCGCATGCGCAGCCACCTCGACAGCTTCACCTTGGCCGACATCGCGGCGATGGCCC
>DAIQBC010000315.1:0-3054 GCA_036781345.1 Acidimicrobiales bacterium
AGCAGCCGGTCGGATCGATGACCTCAAGGTGGCCCAGAAGCTCGACGACCTCGCCGCCGATCTCGACCGCCTGGCTGCCATGGCCACCCAGGGCGCGTCGTCGCGCGATCTGCTCACGGCCGTGCGCGACGACATCGGCCTCGGCTCTGCGATGACCCTGCTCGACAGCACAGGTGGGGCCAGCGGCTCCCACCTCGATGACCTCGAGGGTCTGCTCCAGGTGGCCGACCTCCACGCCGACGCGGCGTCCTTCGAGGCCTGGCTGCGCCGCACGTTCCACCGCGCGCGCGACGAGGGCGGCGTCACCCTCTCCACCATCCATCGCGTCAAGGGTCGTGAGTGGGACCGCGTGGTGGTGTTCGGCGTGACGGAGGGCCTCATGCCCCACCGCCTCACCGGGGACATCGAGGAGGAGCGCCGCATCCTGCACGTCGGGATCACCCGCGGGCGGCGGCGCGTGCTCGTCCTCGGGGATCGCAGCCGCCGCAGCCCGTTCCTGGCCGAGCTCGACGGCAGCGCCGAACACGGCCACCTGCGGTCGGCAGCTGCGGACCGGGCCACGCCTGCCCCCGGGGTGGCCCGGCCGTCACCGGCGGTGCGCGCGACGCTGTCGGCCCAGGTCGGCCAATTGCTCAAGGTGCTGGGCGGCTACGAGGGGGTCATCGAGGCCATCGACGAGGCCGGCGTCCGGCTGGGCCTCGACGACGGGGGTTCGTTCTTCGTGCGCTTCGGCGAGCGGGTGACGCTCGCCGGCACGCCACTCACGCTGGCTCCGCCGCCGTCACCGCTGGCCGAGGCGGCCGGTGCGGCGCTGCGGGCCTGGCGGCTCCAGCGGTCGAAGGCCGACGCCGTGCCCGCGTTCGTGGTGCTCAGCGACAAGCACCTCGACGGCATCGCCGAGCGCAATCCCACCTCGTTGGCCGAGCTGCGAGCCTGCCCCGGGATCGGGCCGGCCAAGCTCGAGAGCTACGGCGACGAGATCCTCGAGGTGCTGGCCGCGCTGGGCTGAGGTGCTCAGCCGAAGGTCACGTGCCCGTAGGTGCTGCAGAGGCCGGCGGCGTTGATCAGGAAGAAGGCGACGATCACCAGGATGGCGACACGTCGCCGCCATCCGGGCCGCACCCTGACGCTGCTGGCGGGCGCCGGCATGTACCACGAGGGCAGCAGCAGCTCGTCGTCAGCACCGTCGAGCAGCCCGAACGGAACGGCGTCGTCGCCCAGATCGGGATCGGGAGCGGCGGCCAGCGCGAGCGAGGTGAGCTCGTCGTCGCTCAGCAGGTCGTCCACGCACGCACGGTACCGTCGGGCCTAGGGTTCAGGCATGGCAGCCGCCTGTCCCGACTGCAGCCGTCCCTTCACTCGCGACCGTCCCGCGGTGGAGTCCATCACCGGGCGCCGTATCTGCGCCGACTGCCGTGACGACACACTCGCCGCGGCCGCCGGCATGCTCGCCAACCCCGGCAACCAGGTGGCCGGCGCCATCGCCACCCAAGGCTGGTTCCGGCGCCTCCGCGCCAACCGACGAAACAGTCGCTGACGCCGCCACAAGGTCGCGGGGTTGGCGGTTCTTGGCGCAGCCGTAGCCTGGACCGATGGCTGACACGGTGCTGCAGACGGTGCCGCTGGGGTTCCAGTGGCCCACCATCGACCCGTTCCTGTTCTGCGTCCATCATGACGACGCCTACCCGCCCGGCAACGACGTGGCGGGCCCGGCGGTGTCGCTGGAGGGCCGTGACCTGGGGCAGGACTTCGAGGGCATCGACGGGTGGCGGATGTACCACGGCGAGCAGGTGCCCGGCTTCCCGGGCCACCCCCACCGCGGGTTCGAGACCGTCACCTACGTCCGCAAGGGGCTGATCGACCACTCGGACTCCCTCGGTGCGGCGGCCCGGTTCGGCCGGGGCGACGTGCAGTGGCTCACGGCGGGGGAGGGGATCCTCCACTCCGAGATGTTCCCGCTGCTCGACAAGGAGCACCCCAACCCGTTGGAGCTGTTCCAGATCTGGCTGAACCTGCCGGCCGTCGACAAGCTGGTGGAGCCCCACTTCGCCATGCTGTGGGACGGCGACATCCCCCGCCTGCGCCACGCCGACGCCGACGGCCACGCCGTCGAGGTCACGGTGATCGCCGGCACGCTGGCCGGGCTCACGCCGCCCTCGCCGCCACCGCACTCCTGGGCGAGCCGGCCGGAGGCCGACGTTGCCATCTGGCACCTCCGGATCGAACCCGGCGGGCGGTGGACCCTGCCGCCGGCCAAGAGCGGCGACACGGTGCGCACCCTCTACGTGTTCGGTGACGGCGCGCTGGTGGTCGACGGCACCGAGGTGGGTTCCCGCACCGGTGCCCTGGTGCGCGTCGACGCAGATGTCGACCTGCTCAGCCCCGAGGGCACCGAAGTGCTCATGCTCCAGGGCCGTCCGATCGGCGAGCCGGTGGCCCGCTACGGCCCGTTCGTGATGAACACCGACCACGAGATCGAGCAGGCCTTCGCCGACTACCGCGAGACCCAGTTCGGCGGGTGGCCCTGGCCGTCCGATGAGCCGGTGCACCCTGCCGCCTCGGGGCGCTTCGCCCGGCGCCCTGATGGCGTGGTGGAGGAGCCGGCCACGGTCTGAGGCTCGAAGTACTGCCCGCAGTTCACCGGATCGTCAGGTGCTCGCCCATCCCGCTCCCGCGTCTGCGCCGTAGGCTTCCGGGAGCACTTGCCAGGCTGACAACCGTCGCCAAGGGGGACGAATGGCCGAGCTCGATCGAACGGTGTGGACCGCACCGGTCCGCAACTTCGTGTGGGTAGCAGCCCGGTTCGGGCACCGGTAAGGCCATGGACGACCGCGCCCGCCTGCTCACCCGGCGTGACGTTCTCGAGCATCTCCGGGCACACGACTGCGCTCCGTCCGCTGGTCCCGCGAAGGTGGGCGTCGAGCAGGAGTGGCACACCTACGACCTCGCCCAGCCCGGACGCCACCTGGGTCCCGAGGAGGTGCTCGGTGCGGCCAGCGACGGGGGCCCCCTCCCGAGCGGCAGCACGATCACGGTGGAGCCCGGCGGGCAGGT
>DAIQBC010000316.1:0-3036 GCA_036781345.1 Acidimicrobiales bacterium
AACGACTCGTGTTGCTCAGCGGTCCCGCCCGCTGAGCAGCACCGGTCTAGGTCAGCAACCCGATCGCCCCGAGCAGGGCCGTGCTCGCTCCGATAGCAGCACCCAAACGCGTCGTGAGGCGCGTCTCGAGCGCGGCCATCTCCGCACGGAGCGACCCTGTCTCCGCCTTCAGCTCCGTTCGCAGCTCGCCGACCTCCGCCTTCAGCTTCGTTCGCAGCTCGCCGACCTCCGCCTTCAGCTCGGTGCGGAGCTCGCCGACCTCCGTCCTCAGCTCCATTCGCAGCTCGCCGATCTCTGTCTTGAGCTCGATTCGCAGCTCGCCGGTCTCTGTCTTGAGCTCCGTGCGGAACAGGGCCAGCTCGGCACGGAGGAAGTCCTTGGTGACGAGCTCGTGGGCTTCGACGGACGGGAACTCGGACATCAGGGCGTTGGCGTCGTCGTCACCGAGGACCGGGAGCAGCTTCTGGTAGATCGACGAGCGGTGAGCGGCATCAAGGGCCATCGTGGCGGACTTCCTTCGTGAGAGCAACGAGGAAGGGGAAGCGGCCGAGGCTAGGGAACCGGTGTGACACCCGGGCGCAGTGCGCGGACCGCGTCGATGAGGTCGGCGTCGGCAGGTTCCTTGTCGGGGCGGTAGCCCTTGACCCGCGCGAAGCGGAGGGCGACCCCGCCCGGGTAGCGGGTGCTGGTCTGCACGCCGTCGAGGGCGATCTCCACGACGAGCTCGGGGCGGACGAACACCGTGATGCCGTCGCGTCGATCCTCTCGGGCCAGGAGCGCCTCGGTCTGCCAGGTGAGCAGCTCGTCGGTGAGGCCCTTGAAGGTCTTGCCCACCATCACGAAGCCACCCTCGGGGTCCCGGGCGCCGAGGTGGAGGTTGGACAGCCAGCCCTGGCGGCGGCCATGGCCCCACTCCGCCGCCAGCACCACCAGATCGAGCGTGCGGACCGGCTTGACCTTGCGCCAGGCGCCACCGCGGCGCCCGGCGTCGTAGGTGGAGTCGAGGGCCTTCACCACCACACCCTCGTGGCCCTCGACCAGGGCGGTCTCCAGCATGCTGGCCGCCTCGGCGACCTCGGCGGTGTGCACCCGCGGCACGGCGAGCGGACCGACCACCCGATCGAGGTGCTGCTGCCGCTCCGCCAGCGACTGGTCGACGAGGTCGGTTCCGTCGAGGTGGAGCACGTCGAAGAACCAGACGCGCAGCCCGTCGCCCGCCCCGAGCGCGTCGTCGCGCCCGAAGGCGCTCATGGAGTCCTGGAACGCGCGCGGCTTGGCGTCGTCGCCCACGCCGAGGACCTCGCCGTCGAGCACCACCGAGTCGACAGCCAGGTCCTCGGCAGCGGCCACCACGCCGGGCAGCCGGTGGGTGATGTCGTTGAGGTTGCGAGTGAAGATGCGCACCTCGCCTCCGTGCCGGTGCACCTGCACGCGGGCGCCGTCGAGCTTCCACTCCACCGACGCCGGCCCTGTCTTGGCCAGCGCCTCGGTCACGTCGGCGGCGGTGGCGGCCAGCATCGGCTCGATGGCACGGAGCACGCTCAGGCCTACGGACTCCAGCGCCGCCCGACCCTCGCCGAGGGCGGCGACGGCCGTGCCGCCCAGGTCGCCCGAGAACATCGCCGCCCGCCGCACCACGTCGATGGGCACGCCCGCCGCGGTGGCCACGGCGTCGGTCATCACGCCGGCCAGGGCTCCCTGGCGCAGCTCCCCGGTGAGCAGCCGCCGGATGAACTCGGCCTCCGGCGCCGTGGCCCGGGTGAAGAGGTGGGCCAGCAGCTGCTGCCGGGCACCCACCGACCCGGGGCCGGACGTGGCGGCCAGCGCCGACAGCGTGGTGTCGAGGTCGAGCACCTCTACGGAAGGCTCAGCGGCCGGGACAACGTCGACCGAGAACGCCGTGCGCCATCCCACCCCGATCCGTCCCTGGCGGGGCACCCCGGTGAGGAAGCCGACGGCCGGGGCCACCTCGGTGAGGCTCAGCTCCCGCAGGAGGTTGGCCAGCGCCTCGACCTTGGCCCTGCGCGAGCGCGTAGCGGCCACCGCGTGGGAGGTGTCGACGAGGGCAGCGAGCAGCACGACGTCATCGTGCCAGCCGCGCGGCTGCTCCGGCTCAGGTGCCGGTGAAGTTGGGGGGCCGCTTCTCGAGGAACGCGCGGGGGCCCTCCTTGGCATCGTTGCTGGCGAACACCTCCATGCCCAGCTCGAGCTCGCGCTGGAAGGCGTCCTCCTCGCGCAGCTCGAGGGCGGCGATCACCGAGGCCTTGATGTTGCGCACGGCCAGGGGCCCGTTGGCGGCGATGCGGTCGGCCACCTCCAGGGCCGTCGACATCGCCTCCCCGTCACGGGTGAGGTGGCTGGCCAAGCCCACCTCGTAGGCCCGCTCACCGGTGATCGGGTCGCCCACCAGGAGCAAGTCCATGGCCACCGTGTAGGGGATCTGGCGGGGCAGGCGGATCGTGCTGGCGGACATCGGGAACAGGCCGCGCTGCACCTCGGAGATGGCGAGCTGGGCGTTCTCGGCCACGACGCGGATGTCGAAGGCCTGCAGGATCTCCATGCCGCCGGCGAAGCAGTACCCCTCCACCGCCGCGACGAGCGGCTTCTGCACGTAGTGGTCCTTCAAGAACCCCTTGTAGATGAGGCTGAAGTCCTGCCGGATGCGCTCCTCGAACTCGTCCTGGGCCGGCTTGCCGGACGTGAGGGCGCCGACGAGGCGGTCGAGGTCGGCCCCGGCCGAGAAGTTGCCGGCGGCGCCGGTCATGATGCCGACCCGCAGCTCGGGGTCGGCGTCGAGGAGGTCCCACGCGTCGCACAGGCGACAGAGGACCTCGGCGTTGAAGGCGTTGCGCTTGTCGGGCCGGTTGAGCGTGACCATGAGCACGTGGCCGTCCCGCTCGACGAGCACCGCGGGCTCGGTCGTCGCTTCGTCTGCCATCAGCGGAAGGCGGGGATGACGTGCTCCCCCATCATCTGGATCGTCTGCATCACCGCATCGTGCCCGACCTTGTAGGGGTTGACGAGGCAGAGGAGCTG
>DAIQBC010000317.1:0-3008 GCA_036781345.1 Acidimicrobiales bacterium
CCCGACAAGGACCTCGGCCAGTGCGTGGGCGGCAAGGTCTGGCAGTGGGACCGCCGACAGGACAAGTGGTTCGATGCCGCCGGCGTGCGCGCGCGACTCGGCGTGGCCCCGGCGCTGATCCCCGACCTCCTCGCCCTCGTCGGTGACGCCGCCGATGGGTTCCCGGGCCTGCCCGGGTGGGGTGCCAAGTCGGCGGCCGCCATCCTGGACCGCTGGGGCCACCTCGAGGACATCCCGCTCGACCCGCTCACCTGGGATGCCGGCGTGCGCAGCGCGGCCAAGCTCAGCGCCACGCTACGGGAGCAGTTCGAGCTGGCCCTCCTGTTCCGACGCATTGCCACGGTGGAGACCGATGCCGCCGTCGGCGCCGTCGACGACTGGCGCTGGACAGGGCCGGCCGAAGGGTTCACCGAGATCGCGGCCGCGCTGGGGGACGAGCGCCTGGCGACCCGAGCCGAGAAGCTGGCGGCCGATCGCGCCAGCTGATCCGGCGGTCGGCTCGGTCAGACGAGGGCGAGGCTGGCCACGTCGAACGGCCCGCGCCGCACGGCGGCGGCGGCGGTGGCGGAGCGCTTGCGGCCTGCCACCCACACGTTCGCGTCGGGGTTCGCGTCGAGGTTGCGCACCCACTGCGAGCGGCGACGGGCGGTGGACACGAACACGCGGTCACCGAGCCGGGCCGCAAGCAGCGGCACCTCACGCGCCAGTCCTGTAGTGCGTCCCGTGGTCTCGAGCACCACGAACCCCGCGCCGATCGGCCACGGCGAGCCCGCCCCCAGCTTCAGCAACGGTCGGACGACCGTGTTCAGGGCGGCGAAGCCCGCTCGTGTCGTCTGGTCCAGAAGGTTGCGCACGGGTCATCCAACCAGCGTGGCCGCCGGTGCATTCCCTGCCGTTGGAGGCCGCTACCTTGCAACGTCATGAGCGACTACGTGATCCCTCCCCCGGAACCGAAGCCGATCGACGAGAAGAACTGGCTCGAGCTCAAGGACAAGCTCGAGCGCGCCACCCTCAAGGGCAAGCCCATGGGCGCGGAGAAGTGCGACAACTGCCTCTACTACCTCAACGTGGATGACGACATCTCGTACTGCTGGCACCAGCAGGTTCGGATCCTGGTCGGAGGCGAGTGGTGGTGCCAGTGGTGGGAGGCCATCCCCGACGAGTGACGTCGCCGCTATCCAGGAGTCGGGGCGCCCTCGAGCGGGAGGACGTCGAACCGGAGCACCGCCTTCTCCTCCGCGTCGACCAGCAGGTGGAACTCGAAGGTGCCCGCCCGCTCGAACACCAGCCCGTTGAAGTTGAAGGCCATCACGACGAGCTGCTCGTCTCCCGGACGCATCCCGGGGGGCCGCCCGGCCTCGAAGTTGCCGAGGAGCGGCTCCGGGATGACGGGAGCGCCGTCCGAGTCGATCAGCCGAAGCTCCATCTGGTGGGGCGTGTTCGTCGCCTCCCACGGCACATGGATGACCACCCCGACCGCCAGGTGCTCGTGCACCACGGGGAACGCCGGCGCGCCGAGGCGGTTCCAGGCCCCGCCCATGACGTACAGCTTCCCGTTGACGGCCTCGGCGTGATCCGCCAGGAGGAAGGTCGATACGTGCATCACCGTTGAGACTGCACACGCGGACTCCCGACAAGCAAGACGGCAGGGATCCACGCTGAAGGGTCGCTCAGCTCGGCGTAGGTGCTCGTAGGGTCGAGGCGATGGCAACGCCGCACGGCCCCTGGATCGATGCGCACGCCCATCCCGGGCGGTGCTTCCTTGCCGGCGCGCCAGCCGATGATCCGCTTGCTCATCTCCTCGGCGGCGACGGGTCCGCCCCCGCGCTGCAGGCTGCCCGGGATGCCGGGCTGGCGGCGGTGAGCTTCGCAACCGTCGCCGACCTGGCGGTGCTGGCCCCTACCGCCGAGGGCGGCCTCCGCGCCGGTCGCGCCTTCGGCCCCGGTGAGGCCCACGCCGACCACCAGCGCCAGCTCCACGGGTTGCTCGCCCTCGTCGCGCGCAGCGGCGCGCCCGTGGCCACCACCGCCGCCGACCTCGAACAAGCCCATGCCGTGGGGGACATGGCCGTCCTGCTCACCTGCGAGGGCGGCGACTTCCTCGAGGGGCAGATCGATCGGGTCGCCGAGGTGCACGAGCTCGGCGTGTCGTCGCTCACCCTCGTGCACTACCGGGTCAACGAGCTGGGCGACATCCAGACCGAGGCGCCCGTGCACGGCGGGCTCACGTCGTTCGGGCGAGCGGTGGTGCAGGAGTGCAACCGGCTCGGGATCGTCGTCGACTGCGCCCACGCCACCCTCGCCACCACCCTGGGGGTGCTCGAGGCCAGCGACGCCCCGGTGATCATCTCCCACAGCCACCTCGACCACGCCGACCGCTCCCACCCGCGGCTCCTCTCGGAGGCCCACGCCAGGGCGGTGGCCGATGCCGGCGGTCTCATCGGCGCCTGGCCAGCGGGCCTCACCAGCGAGACCCTCGACGACTTCGTCGACGAGATCCTCCGGCTGGTGGACGTGGTGGGTGTCGACCACGTCGCCATCGGCACCGACCTCGACGCCAACTACCGCCCGGTGGTGACGACCCACGGCGAGCTCACCACCGTCGCCACCACCCTCGGGGCCCGCGGCCTCACGGCCACCGAGGCCGACAAGGTGCTCGGCGGCAACGTCGTCGAGCTCTACCGAGCTGTCCACCCCCCGACGTCTCTGTAGCGATACGTCCGCCAGCCGGACGTATCCCTGCACAGACGCGATGATGGGTGCTGTGCCGCAAGCCAGGTATCCGCTTCCGCCCAACGACCCGGCGGTCGACCTCGTGGCCGCCGTCCTCGACCCGGTCCTGACGCCGATCGGCTTCGCGCCTGGCCAGGCAGGGATGTCCGAGGACGAGGGGCAGGTGATCTTCTGTCGGGGTTCCGACGGCAGCGCTGACGGCGGCTGCATCGACCTCGTCATCGACCTGCGCGCCGCCCCCGACTGGCGGATCGCCGACGTCCGCTACTGGGGCT
>DAIQBC010000318.1:0-3000 GCA_036781345.1 Acidimicrobiales bacterium
TTGACTCGTTCCAACGTGCGGAGCATGTCGCGCCGGTTGCGACGCTCCCGGAGGAACCCGCCCAACGGGCGCCAGATCTTGGTGAAGAGGTTGTCGCCGAGGTCGAATGACTCGGTGACATCGGTGCCTCCGTCGTCCGTGGCGGTGAACTCGTAGCGCCAGGTGTTCACTGGCCGGTCGCCCATGATGACCGCGAACTCGAAGACGTGACCGGGGACGCATTCGGTGACCTTGCACGTGGTCCAGTAGAGGACGGGCCACTTCTCGTTCCGCTTCACGTGCCCTCGGTAACGAGCGCCGACCACCGGGCCGGTGGCGCCGTCGATCCACTCGGCTTCGATCACCTCTGGGCTGTACTCGCCCATCTTGGTGATGTCGCTGACGAGTCCCCAGACCTTGTCCGGCGACGCGTTGATGTGAAGACCGACCGCGGCGTGCATGTCAGCAGACGTTAGGGCGTCGCGGGAAGACCGTCAGGCTGTGCTGTGGCTCGTGTCGATCACGCAGAAGGGTTGCCTTCGGGGTCGGCGAGGACGACGAAGTCGGGGTCGGCGGGGTACCACTCCCAGTCCACCCGGGTGGCGCCGAGTGACAGGAGGCGGTCCACCTCCCGGGCTTGCTCGAGGGCATCACCGGCGTAGAGGTCGAGGTGGACGCTGGGCTGCGACGGTGGTGGCGCCGGGCTCTCGCTACGGTGCCGGCGATGGCCGGGGCCCGCTTCGAGTTCGACGCCGAGGTGTGGGAGCACGGCGGCTCGGCCTCGTGGTTCTTCGTCAGCCTCCCCGAGCCGATCGCGGACGAGATCGAGGCCACCTTCGGTCACCGCGCCAAGGGCTTCGGCTCGCTCCGGGTGGAGGTCGCCATCGGTGCCACCACGTGGCAGACGTCGATCTTCCCCGACAACAAGCGCGTCACCTACCTGCTCCCGGTGAAGAGGGCGGTCCGCCGGGCGGAGGAGCTCGGCGACGGCTCGACGGCCACCATCGAGCTCGAGGTCCTCGAGTAGCCGGGCCGGCGGGCTCAGCCGATCACGACGGCGATGGCGCCGACCTCTCCGGGGTCGGTCTCCAGGCCGGTGCCACCCCGCACGAGGAGGGTGACGATGTCGCCGGCGGCGGCACCCGACAGGTCGAGGGTGACGCTGATCGGCTCGGGGGTCTCCATCGAGCCACCCATCGTGATCTCCTGGTCGAGCTCGTTGGAGGCGTCCCCGGCCACGAAGGCCCGCACGTTCACGTTCGCCTCGAACCCGCGGGCCACGCCTTGCACGGTCAGCGGCCCGGCGGCCACGGTGGCACCTTGCGCAGGGCTGGTGATCGACGCGTTCTCGTTGACGGCGGCCAGCACGAACCAGCCGTCGTCGGGGCCGAGCTGGCGCAGTAGCAGGAGGCTGCGCACCACCGGCGACGACCCGCCCTCACCGAGGGAGAGCAGCTCGATCTCACCGCTCCGGGCGTCGCCCTGCTGGAACTCGCCGAGGGCCGGCGGAACCCGGAGCACCTGGGTCACGAAGTCCTCCGCGGCCGCCTCGGGGGTGGTGAACACCACGTCGGCCGCCGGCCAGATGGCGGGCTGCTCCAGGCCAGCGGGCTCGGTGGTGGTCGTCGTGGCCTCGGTGGTGGTCGTGGTGGACTCGGTGGTGGTGGTGGTCGTGGTGCCGCTGTCCTTGTCGGAGCCGCAGCCGGCGGCGACTAGTGCGACGACGGCCAGCGCGGGCACGAGGGTTCGGATCGATGGCATGGATGCCTCCTGGATCACAGTGGTCCTGCGCCCACTACGCGCGCCGCCGAGGCCGCACCGCTAGAGGACGAGGTCACTTCCAGGGGCATCTTCGGCGGGCCGTCCCCGAGCCCGCGGACCAGCTCCCCGCCACCGGAGAACGTCCATGCCCTCAGCGGCGGGCCTCGACGATGGCCAGCACGGCGTCGGCGGCCTCATCGAGGAACCGCTCGACCATCCGCTGGTCTCGCGGCGAGAGCCTCGACGCCACCTCGTTGACCGCCATCACGAGCGGGCCGATCTCGGCCAGCCCGACGGCTTCGGCGGTGGGGGTGCCGCGGACCAGGACCTTTCGGCGATCGTCGGGGTGCCGCTCGCGGCTGGCCCAGCCGAGGCGCTCGAGGCGATCGATCAGCGCCGTGACCGAGCCCGAGGTCAACGACAGCCGGTCCCCGAGCTCGCCGGGGGTGAGGCCGTCGGCATGGCTGAGCTCGTCGAGGGCGTCGAACTCGGTGTGGCTCACGTGGTGGCGGTGGCACACCTGGGCGATGAGCTGCTGCCGGGCGAGCTCGAAGCGGCGGAGGTTCGGCTGGATGGGGGTGGGGCGTGCTGGCGCGTGTTCTGACACGTCCTGATCGTAGCAATTTCGTCTTGACAGTCAAGTCTCTTCAAGATCAAGATGCTTGAGCATCGAGAATCTCCTCTCGGGCATGAGCGAAGGGGACGGCCATGGCGAGGCGAAGGTTCGAGACGAAGGCGTGGGGCCGGTGGGTGGGGACCTTCATCGGGTTCCCCTTGGCCGGGGTGGCGGCTCGCGTCGCGGCGGGGAACATCGACGCCGCCGGCGCGGCGCTGATCGGTGGCCTTGTCGGCGGGGCGACGCTCGGGGCCTTCCAAGCCTTGATCGGGGGCCTGCCCCACGAGGACCGGGTCCGATGGATCGGCGCCACCGCCGCAGGGTTCGCGGTGGGCCTCGGGGCCGGCGCCAGCACCGTCGGCTACCGGACGGACACCGCCAGCCTGATGGTGATGGGCGCCATCAGCGGTGCCGCCGTGGGCCTGGCGCAGGCGCTGTCGGTCCCGATGCGTCGGGTCGACCGGGTCCTGTGGGCCGTCGCCACCCCCGTGCTCTGGGCTGGTGGCTGGCTGGCGACCTCGCAGATCATCGTCGACGCCGAGCGCCAGCACGCCATCTTCGGTGGACCTGGTTCGGCTGTCGTCGCGGCGCTCGCCGGCGTCCTGGTCGTCCACCGGGCCCGGCCCACGCACCCGACCGTCGCC
>DAIQBC010000319.1:0-2981 GCA_036781345.1 Acidimicrobiales bacterium
CTCCACGACTGGATCTACGAGCGCCAGGCGGAGATCGGGGAAGGCGCGGTGGCGGAGGCTGATCTTCCGCCTGGCGTCGTCCCACATCGCAGGGGGATCACCAACATCGGCGCCTTCCGCGCCTACGCCGAGGCCTACGTGCGCCGCCATCCGAAGATCCACGGTGACGGCGGGAAGGATGGCGCCATGACGGCCCTCGTGCGAGTGAAGGAGGCGACCCCGGAGGGCGTGCCGGTGGAGGTCTACGCCTTCGCCAAGGAGACGGGCTTCGAGGCCTTCGAGGAGGTGCAGGCCGAGGTGTTCGACCACCTCCTCGCCGTCGTGCCCGAGTTCGGCCTGCGGGTGTTCCAGAACCCCACCGGCGCCGACATGGCCCGCCTGGCCGGCGCCACGGCCGAGCTAGCCGGCGCCACCCACGAGTTGAGCGAGGGATCGTGACCATCGCCATCGACCTGTCCGGGCGCGTCGCCGTCGTCACCGGGGGCACCCGGGGCATCGGGGCCGCCATCGCCGACTGCCTCGCCGAGGCGGGGGCGCTCGTCGTGGTGTGCGGCCGCCAGCTTCCAGATGCGCCGGCCCACGAGTTCCACGCCTGCGACGTGCGCGACCCCGACCAGGTGGCCGAGCTCGTGGCGGCCGTGGTGCGGAACCACGGGCGCCTCGACGTTGTGGTCAACAATGCGGGTGGGTCGCCTCGGGCCTACGCGGCCGAGGCCTCACCTCGCTTCAGCGAGGCCATCATCCGGCTCAACCTCCTCGCGCCGCTTCACGTCGCGCAGGCGGCTAACCGGGTGATGCAGCAGCAGGACGACGGCGGGGTCATCGTCAACGTGGCCAGCGTCAGCGCGCTTCGCCCCTCGCCGGGCACCGCCGCCTACGGCGCCGCCAAGGCTGGGCTGCTCAGCCTCACGCAGTCGCTGGCCGTGGAGTGGGCGCCCAAGGTCCGCGTCAACGCGGTGTCGGCCGGGCTGGTGGCCACTGAGGACAGCCTCGAGCACTACGGCGGCGAGGAAGGGCTGGCGCGGGTGGCCGCCACGGTGCCCAACGGCCGCTTCGCCACCCCGGGCGACATCGCCAGCGCCGTCGCCTTCCTGGCCAGCCCGCTGGCCACCTACGCCACGGGCGCCAACGTCGTGCTCCACGGCGGCGGCGAGTGGCCGGCGTTCCTGCGGGCGGCAGAGGGCTGAGGCGGCCGACGCGACGGTGCCCTGGCCGGAGCCAGGGCACCGTCGCACGCTGGTCGAGCGGGGTGGGTCAGTCGACGTGGGCGGCCGCCGCGAGCGGCGCGTCCGTGCCGAACCCTTCCTTCTTGCGCTTGCTGAAGGCGATGGCGCCCACGAGGATCACGAGGGCTACGCCCGCCACGACGGTGCTGCCACCGGTGGGGGAGGCGATCTTCGTGACCGGGTTGATGTCGGACATCTTGATGATGGCCGGCAGCATGAGGAGCGACACCAGGTTCATCACCTTGATGAGCGGGTTGAGGGCCGGGCCGGCGGTGTCCTTGAAGGGGTCACCCACCGTGTCGGCGATGACGGCCGCGTGGTGCCCGGGCGAACCCTTGCCGCCCTCATTGCCGTCCTCGATGTACTTCTTGGCGTTGTCCCACGCGCCACCCGCGTTGCTCAGGTAGTTGGCCATGAGCTGGCCCACGAGGATGACGGCGGCCAGGAAGGCACCCAGGGCCGTGAAGCCGATGCCGAAGCCGATGATCACCGGGGTGAGGATGGCCAGCAGGGCCGGGGTGGCGAGCTCGCGGAGCGAGGCCGCGGTGCAGATGTCGATGACCGGACCATGGTCGGGCTTCTTCTCGCCCTTCATGATGAGGCCGTCGGCGAACTGGCGCCGCACCTCCTGCACCACCACGCCGGCGGTGCGGCTCACCGCGTTGATGGCCAGCGAGGAGAACAGGAACGGCACCGCGCCACCGATGAGCATGCCGATGAAGACCTTCGGGTCGGCCACGTTGATCGGCAGCAGGTCGAAGACGCCGCGACCCGACTGCTGGGCCGTGGTGATGATCGAGGTGGCGTCGGGGAACCCGTTGGCCTTGGTGATGACCTCGTTGACCGCCGTCTCGATGAAGCTGGCGAAGATGGCCACCGAGGCGATCACTGCGGAGCCGATGGCGAAGCCCTTCGTGACCGCCTTGGTGGTGTTGCCCACCGCGTCGAGGCTCACCATGATCCGCTGGGGCTCGCCGTGGAACTCGCCGGACATCTCGGCGATGCCCGCTGCGTTGTCCGACACCGGGCCGAAGGTGTCCTCCGACACGATCACGCCGGTGGTGGCGAGCATGCCCATGCCGCACAGGGCGACGAGGTAGAGGGAGAACTGCAGGTTGCCACCGCCCAGCGTCAGCGACACGCCGATGGCGAGGGCGATGGCGATGATGGCGTAGACCGAGCTCTCGAGGCCGGCGGCCGTGCCCGACAGGATCGCCGTGGCGGGACCGGTCCGGGTGCTCTCCGCGATCTCCTGCACCGGCGCGTGGTGCGTGGCGGTGAAGTACTCGGTGAGGCGGCTGACCACCTGGGCCAGCACGAGGCCGATCACGACGGCGCCGAACACCTTCCAGCCCTCGTTGCCGTGGTCGTTGCCCACGTAGCCGAGGCCGAGTGCGCCCACGCCGATGACCGTGATGATGCCGGCGGTGAGGAAGCCGCGGTTGATCGGCTTGAGGGCGTTGGTCTCGCCCTCCTTCGCCCTCACGGCGTAGACGCCGGCGATCGACGCGATCACGCCGATGGCCCGAGCGGCCAGCGGGAACACGAGCCCGAGGGCCGGGTTGGCGCCGATCGAGTTGAAGGCCGGCACGCCGAGGATGATCGAGGCGACGAGGGTGACCTCGTAGCTCTCGAAGAGGTCGGAGGCCATGCCGGCGCAGTCGCCCACGTTGTCGCCCACGTTGTCGGCGATCGTGGCGGGGTTGCGGGGGTCGTCCTCGGGGATGCCGGCTTCGATCTTGCCGACGAGGTCGG
>DAIQBC010000320.1:0-2974 GCA_036781345.1 Acidimicrobiales bacterium
CCTCGCCCGCATGGAGCTGCGGGTGGCGCTGGAGGTGTGGCTCGAGCACTTCCCGGAGTTCAGCCTGGCCGACCCCGACGCTGTGCACTGGTCAGGCGGGCAGGTACGTGGGCCGCGCGTGCTGCCGATCAAGGTCGGCTGACCGGGCGGGTCACCGCTCGAGCGACTTGCGCACCTCGGCGGCGTAGTCCGCCAGCGACATCTTCGGGGCGAAGCCGATGGCGCGGGCCTTGGCCGAGTCGGCCCTGCCCCACCCTCGCTCGCCCTGGCGGGCGGGGACCATCTCGATGTCGTCGCTGAACATGCGAGCCACCTCGATGATCTCCCAGTCCTGCGAGGTTCCGAGCTCGTAGCCGTCGCCTTCGCCGCTCAGATAGCAGATGATGAGGCCGTCGACGATGTCGTCGATGTGGGTGAAGTCGCGGGTTTGGGTGCCGGGCTCGACGACGGTGAGGGGCTGCCGGTGAGACGCCTGCTCCTCGAAGATCCCGATCACCGTGGCGTAGCTCCCCTTGCTGATCTGGCCGGGCCCGTACACGTTGTAGAAGTAGGTGATCACGTAGTCGAGTCCGAACCACGTCGAGAAGTTGCGGATGTACTCGATGTTCTTGGCCTTGGTCCACGAGTACGGGCTCAAGTGCTCGGATCCCTCCCCGGAGAACTTGGAGCTCGAGCCGGCGTACAGGAGCAACGCGCCGCGCTCGTGGCAGAAGGTGACCACCTCCTTCGTGCCGCGGATGTTGAACTCCCACACGTCGTCGAAGTCGCCGAACGACTGCACGATGCGCGAGTACTCGCCGAGGTGGAACGTGACATCCGGCGAAGGGAGGCGCCGGCGATCCCACACCCGGCTGATGTCGACCGTGCTGGCGGTGATGTACTCGACGCGGGGGTCCTCGACGTGGTTCGCCACGGATCCGGTGAAGTAGTTGTCGACGGAGATGACCCGGACCTCCGGGAACTGCTCCACGAGCCGCCGGATCAGGTGGCTGCCCACGAACCCGGCGCCGCCTGTGACGAGGGCCACCCTTGGCGCGGCGCGGGGTGAGCGATCGGGGGCCACGGCGAGCGAGGCTACCCGGGTGGGGTCGCGGCCGGCTGAGGTCGCCGGCTCAGCAGCATGCGGTGACGGCTGCCTCGGCGGGACCTCCACAGCACACGCCGGCGACGGTGTCCTCGGGTGTGGACTCGATGTCGCTAACGACGGTGTAGATCTCCCACGGGGCACCGTCGGGGTCGTCGACCCAGACCTTGTCCTGCACGGCGAAGCAACAGCTCACCTGCTCCTCGGTGGCGGTGGTGAGCCCCTCGGCCGCGAGCCGAGCCTGGGTGGCGGTGACCTCGTCGGTGGAGAACACCTCCACGCCGAGGTGGTTGAGCGATCCGGCCGCCTCGGGGTTCTCGATGAGCACCAGCTTCAGCGGCGGGGTGTCGATGGCGAAGTTGGCGTAGCCAGGACGACGCTTGGCCGGCTCGGTGGCGAAGAGCTTCCCGTAGAACGCCACGGCCTCGTCGATGTCGGAGACGTTGAGTGCGAGCTGGACACGTGACATGGGGTGCCTCCAAGGGGTAACGTATGGACGGTCATCAATATATCGACATCAGTCGATGAATGCAAGGGTGGATTCCGATGAGCCAGAGAACGCAGGACCCGTGCTGCCCCCCGCTGCTGGCCGCCACCCTGAGCGGCCACGACGCCGACGAGCTGGCCGCTGCCTTCAAAGCCCTCGCCGATCCCGTCCGGCTGCGCCTGCTGTCGCTCATCGCGTCCGCTCCCGAGGGAACTGCCTGCAGCTGTGACCTCGAGGGACCGGTCGGCAAGAGCCAGTCCACGGTGAGCCACCACCTCGCGGTGCTCGCCGACGCCGGCCTCATCACCAAGGAGAAGATGGGCCGCTGGGTGAACTGCACCGTGGTGCCGGAGCGCCTGGCGGAGCTGCGGGTGGCGCTCGCCTCCTGATGGAGATCCTTGCGGTCGGCCCCGAGCGAGCCGCCGCTGTCGCCGGGCTCATCTCGGAGTGGCGCGTCGCGGTGCTCGGCCCCGACGAGCCGCCCTGCTCGCTCGAGGAGGCGGTGCACTGGTGGGCGCCACGACCGCACCGGCTTCGTCAGACCTTCCTGGCCCTGGAGGCCGGCGAGCCGGTCGGGGTGGCCCGGATGCAGCTGCGCACCGATCAGACCGTGCCCGGCTTCGTGCCGGAGCTGTTCGTTCTGCCCTCGGCCCGGCGGCGCGGTGTGGGCGGCGGCCTCGTGGCCGCGTTGGCGGCCGCCGCGCGGCCCGTCGGCGCCCCGTCGCTGGTGCTGCGCCAGGTCGACGATGACGAGGGTGGCGCGGCGTTCGCCGACGCCCTCGGCGCGTCGAAGGGCTTCCGAGGACTGCAGAACCGTTGCCGGGTCACCGATCTCGACCCCGCCCTCCTGCAGTCGTGGGTGGCGCGCGCCACTGAGCGAGCGTCGGGCTGGTCGCTGGTCGGCTGGGACGGGCCGTGTCCCGAGGAGCTCTTCGGCGCCTTCGTCGAGGTGCAGTCGGCCATGCTCGGTGCCCCGGTGCCGGCGGTGGCGGCGACCAACCGATCGGGCGCCGAGATCCGGCTGCTCGAGGCGGCCGCTCTCAGCCTCGGGATCGAATCGTGGGTGCTGGCCGCCCGCCACGACGGCACCGGCGAGCTCGGTGGCTTCACGGAGCTGCAGTTCGAGCGGGTGCAGCCCTGGCTCGGTCACCAGGGCGACACGGGCGTGGTGCCGAAGCACCGCGAGCTCGGCTTGGGGCGCTGGCTCAAGGCGGCCATGGCATTGCGCGTGCTGGCCGAGCGCCCGCAGGTGACCCACCTCGAGACGAACACGGCCGAGGACAACCCGCCGATGCGGGCCATCAACGAGGCGATGGGGTTCCGGGTGGCCGTCGTGTGGCAGGACCGCGAGCTCCCCCTCGCCTGAGCCGGGCGCCCCGGCGGGCACTAGGTTCGCGCCCGAC
>DAIQBC010000321.1:0-2959 GCA_036781345.1 Acidimicrobiales bacterium
CCCTCGGCGAGCGACCAGTCGAACACCTGACCCGAACCGGGGCTGGCCGAGTCGACCAGCACCGCGTCGGCGCCGTAGCTGGCAGCCTTGGCCAGCTCCGGATCGCCGCCCGGGAAGGCCTTGATCACGAGCGCCACCCTGGCCCTCACCCACCGGGTGTCCTCGGCCGACTCGTGCCCGTGGAGCTGCGCCGCGCGGACCCTCGCCTGGTGGACGAGCTGCACGACGCGAGAGGGGGCTTCGTCGCGGAAGATGCCGACCGTGAGGACCTCCGGGGGAAGCCGCTTCACGATGTCGGCGGCGCGTGACGGGGCCAGGAAGCGCGGCGACGACGGGACGAAGTTGAAGCCCACCGCGTCGGCCCCCATGGCCACGGCCAGGAGGGCGTCCTCCTCGGAGGTGATCCCACAGATCTTCACGAACACAGGCTGGAGGCTACCGACGGGCCACGCGCAGGTCGGTGACGGCGGCGGCCCGGTCTGCGGCGGTCAGCAGGGACTCCCCCACCAGCACGGCATGGAAGCCGGCCGCCGCTAGTCGGGAGGCATCATCCCGACCTCGGATGCCCGACTCCGCCACCCGCACCACGTCGGCCGGCATGGACGCCCCGACCCGTAGCGCCCGCTCGTCATCGACCGCGAAGGTCACGAGGTCGCGCTGGTTCACGCCGATCAGCGTCGCACCCACGGCCACCGCTCGATCCAGCTCGGCTTCGTCATGCACCTCGACCAGCGCGTCGAGGCCGAGGTCGAGGGCCAGTGCGTGGAGCGCACCCAGCTCGGTGTTGTCGAGGGCCGCCACGATGAGCAGCACCGCGTCGGCGCCCATGAGCCGGGCATCGCAGACATCCCTGAGGTCGACGGTGAAGTCCTTCCGCAAGACGGGCACGGTCACGGCGGCGCGTGCAGATGCCAGGTCGGCGGCTGAGCCGCCGAACCACGCCCCGTCGGTGAGCACCGAGAGGCAGGCGGCCCCCCCGCTGGCATAGGACCGTGCGATGCCACCTGGGTCGAGGTCAGGGGCCAGGTCGCCTTTGGAGGGCGAGCGCCGCTTCACCTCCGCGATGACGGCCAGCTCGGTGCGCGCGACCGAGCGCAGCGCGGCGGAGAACCCGCGCGTCGGGGGCAGGCAGCGGGCGGCCGACACCAGCGCATCGAGCGACCGATCGTCCTGGGCCGCCTCGGCACGGTGGGCGGCCAGGATGCGGTCGAGGTACGTCGCCGCAGGCCGGTTGACCGCGTCGGACATGGGCGGCGACCCTACCGCCCCCGACGGGAGCTGAGCAGGGCCACGAACGGAGCGGCGAGGAACATGGCGCACGACAGCGCGAAGACGGCCATCGAGACGGCGATGGCCGGTGAGGACCCGAAGGTGAGACCGAGGACGAAGAAGCCCACCGAGGCCGCGAACACGGCCACCGGCAACAGGGACGCCCACCGGGGCAAGACCACCATGGCGCCCAACGGCGTGTCGTCGGCGAGGTCGGCGAGGAGGTCATCCTCGTCGTAGCACGGGACCGTGGGCGCGGGGTCGGGAGCTGCCGGCGGCGGACCATCTTGCAGGCTCAGGTCGTATCGGGCGCGGCGCTGCGGGTCGCTCAACGTGGCCCACGCCGCATTGATGGCGCGCATCGTGGCGGCGTCGCCTCCGGGTCGATCCGGGTGGTGACGGCGCGCCAGGGCCACGTAGGCCCGCCGGAGGGTGGCCGTCGTCGCCGACGGATCGACGCCCAGCACGTCGTAGTGGGTCACGGCCCGGGGGCCGAGGCGAGGTGGTCGGCCGAGCCCGTCACCGCATCGGCAGGGTGACGACTCTGGCGGACGCAAGGGCACCGTCGGCGCCGCGCAGGGCCACGACTGTCCCCGCGGTCACCGAACGAGCGAGCGGAGCGAGTGCCACGGACCCGAGGGCCATCGAGCGACCCGAGGAGGTCACGACACCCACGTCGACGCCGTCGACCGAGGCGGTGGTGCCGACCGCCGGGGGCTCGCCGTCCACCAAGAGGCCCCGGACCGGGCGGGGCACGTTGCCGCCCCTGCTGTCGATGCGGGCCACGAGCTCCTGACCCGTGTAGCAGCCCTTCGTGAAGCTGACGGACGCGTCGATGAGCCACTGGCCGGCCTCGGCCGGAATGGTGGCCTCCGTGAGCTCGGCCCCCATGGCCGGCACGCCGCACTCGATGCGGAGCGCCTCGAGGGCGCCTCGATCGGCCGCGGGGAGCTGCGCGGGGGGCGCGCCGTCGAGGACGTCGACTCCCTCCACCCCGGGCCAGCCGGCGAGCAGAGCTCCAGAGATGCCCAACCCCTCGGCCCCCGGGCCGCGTACGGCGTACCCCCAGCGCGTCTCGACATCGAGGTCGGCCTTGGTACGGAGCTTGAAGCGGACCAGGCGGGCGCGCACTGCCTCCCCGAAGCCAGACGCCACGTCGAGCAGCACGGTGTCGTCGCCGACGCGGGTGACCCGAAGCCACGCATCGACCCTGCCGGTGGGCTGCAGCAGCAGTGACCAGGCGGAAGCGTCCGCCGCCAGACCCTCGACGTCCTGGCTGAGCTGCCCCTGGAGGAAGGCGATCGCCTCGGGGCCGTGGACGCGCACGACGTCTCGTTCGACGGCGACCACGCCCAGGGTGGTCCGCAGGTCGACATCGTCCATCGCGGTGACGCTACTGAGGGAGCGGCGCACCGCTGGCATGGGCCTGCCGGCGGGCCGTCATGCGACGGGCAGCAGGGATCGCGGCAAGGAGGGCACGCGCCTTGTTGTGGCACTCGAGGTCCTCGTGCTCCGGGACGCTGTCCGCGACGATGCCCGCCCCGGCCTGCACCGAGGCGCGGCCGTCGTCCCCAACGACGAGAGTGCGGATGGCGATGGCGGTGTCGATGTTGCCCGAGAAGTCGAGGTAGCCCACCACACCGGCGTAGGGCCCGCGCTTGGTGGGCTCGAGCGCGTCGATGATCTCCAT
>DAIQBC010000322.1:0-2949 GCA_036781345.1 Acidimicrobiales bacterium
GCGTCGTCCGACCCCCCGCTCGAGGTCCGCCCCGCCGAGCCGACGGACCGGGCCGCCGTGCTCGCGCTGCTCGGCGCGTCGCTCGGCTGGCTGCCCGATGAGCACCTCGGTCCGTTCTTCGATTGGAAGCACGAGCAGAACCCCTTCGGCCGGTCGCCCGGTTGGGTGGCGCTGGACGACGGACAGATCGTTGGCTTCCGCACGTTCTTGCGCTGGGAGTACCAGGGCTCGGATGGCGCGGTGCACCGAGCCGTGCGGGCCGTCGACACCGCCACCCACCCGAGTCACCAGGGCAGGGGGATCTTCCGCCAGCTCACCATGCGAGCCCTCGACGAACTCGCCGCCGAAGGTGTCGACTTCGTCTTCAACACCCCCAACTCCCAGAGCCGGCCCGGCTACCTCAAGATGGGCTGGATCGAGGTCGGCCGCCTCCCCGCCTCGGTGCGCCTCACCTCCTCGGCCTCTCCGCTGCGCATGGCCGGCGCGCGGGTGCCGGCCGAGCGATGGTCGACGCCCACGGCCGCGGGCCGCCCGGCGCCGGAAGTGCTCGCCGAGCACGGGCTGGGAGCGCTGCTCGCCGAGGTCGCCCCCGACGAGCGCCTCCATACCCGACGGTCGCCGGAGTTCCTGCGCTGGAGGTACGGCTTCGCTCCGCTCGCCTACCGTGCCATCACCCTGTCGTCTGACGTCGCGGAGGGCCTGGCGGTGTTTCGCCTGCGCCGTCGAGGCCGGGCGCTCGAGTGCGCGTTGTGCGACGTGGTGGTCCCTGCCGGCGATCGGTCTGCGCAGCGGGGGCTGCTGCGGTCCGTGGCGCGGACCTGTGGGGCCGACTACCTGATCCGGATCGGGGGGCCACCGATCGGGTCGTCCGGGTTCCTCCGACTCCCCCGACAGGGCCCGATCCTCACCTGGCGCCCGGTCGGTGAAGCGACGTCCGGCTCATCGCTGGAGGACTGGGCCCTCACGCTCGGCGACGTCGAGCTCTTCTGACCGTCCGCCACGGTCCGTGGCATACTCGCTACATGTCCCCCGGGCCGACCCGAGGAGCGCAGGCGGATCGCGACCTGGAGGCCGAGCTCAAGGCGGAGCGGGCCGCCACCGCGCACTGGCGCCGTGTGGCCCACCAGCGTGCCGTCGAGTTCACCGCCCTGCGACGCCGTCCGTTCGTGCGAGCGACGCTGGCCGCCGAGCGGCGGCTGGCCCCGGTGGGTCAGCGGATCCTGCGGCTGACGAACCGCCTGCGGGCGTGGGGCGAGCAGACAGCGCTCGCGCTGATGGGGCTCGCACGGCGGCGCCCTGATGCGCGCGCTCGGCTCACCCGAGCGCTGGCCCACGTTCCAGCGGCCCCCCCCGAGCAGCGCAAGACGCTGCTCGTGGTCGTCGGTGCTCCTTCGCCGCTGCCGGGCGTGCGGGGTGTCCGGGAGGTCGATGTCGAGGCAGTGGAGCCATTCTCGCGCGCCGTGCGCCAGGCGCTCATGGGCACCGACAGCGATCTGGTGGGGATAGTCCTCGGCACCTCCGCGCCGCTCGACGCGGCGTGGTTGAACCGCCTCACCAACGAGGTGCACGGAGATGTCGTCGCCGCCACCCCACTGATCGTGCACCCGCGACGGCCTCTAGCCTGGGCCACACCCCACGACGGACGTGTTCGCTCGGCCGGGTTGGTCATCGAAGCGACGGCGGACGGAGCTCCCACGGTGCGGTCCGCCGGCGCGGGAGCGGCGCCCGATCCCGCGGGTCCGGTGCATGATGTGGACGCCGCCTCAGCGGCCTGCGTCGTCGTGGACCGGGCCGCCTACGAGCGCGCGGGGGGCCTGCCACCCGTCGACGACCTCGACGTGGCCGTCGTGATGCTGTGCGCGCGCCTGAGGGGTCACGGTGGCCGAGTCGTCCTTGTGCCGAGCGCCGTGGTCGTCGACCACCGCCCGGTGACGTCGCGGCGTGGGCTGCGCGGTGTCATCGACCCCGCCGGCCGAGCGTGGCGAGAGGCCATCAACCGGTCCGGTCCCGCACTGCTTCGCCCGTCTCAGACGCTCACAGGGTCCGCTCGCCGCTTCGTCCTCACGGTGGCAGCACCGTCAGAGAAGGTGGCGGCCCGATGGGGCGACTGGCACCTCGCCGAGGGCTTGGCCGGGGGCCTGCGCCGGCTCGGGCACGATGTCCGGGTCCAGACCATGGCGGAGGCCGATGAGCCCGCCAGCCGCTCACGCGATGTCCACGTGGTGCTGCGTGGGCTGGAGCCGGTGCGCCGCAGTCCCGGACAGCGGCACGTGCTGTGGGTCATCAGCCACCCTGAGTCGATCGGGGGGGCCGAGCTCGAGGCGGCCGACCTCGTGCTCGTGGCATCGCCGATGTTCGCCGCCCACCTCCGAACCCGAACCTCCACCCCTGTCGAGGTGCTCCTTCAGGCCACCGACCCCCGGCGCTTCCATCCCCGCCCGCCCAATCCGGCGCATCGCCATGATGTGACCGTGGTCGCCAAGGCTCGGGGCGTGATGCGACCCGTCGTCGCCGACGCCCTCACCGTGGGGCTCCGCCCTGCCATCTACGGCGGCGGCTGGCATGGTCTCGTCGACCCCGAGCTCCTTATCGCCGACCACATCCACAACGACCAGCTCCCGATCGTGTACTCCTCGGCCGGCGTGGTGCTCAACGACCACTGGCGCACGATGCAGGCGTGGGGGTTCGTGTCCAACCGCCTCTTCGACGTGCTGGCCTGCGGGACCCCGGTGATCTCGGATCCCGTAGCCGGGCTGGAGGAGCTCTTCGACGGCGCCGTGCTCGAGTACCACGATCCCGAGGAGCTGCGGGCGCTCGTCGACGCCGTGCTCAGCGATCCCGATGCCGCCCGCCGGCGAGCGGAGCGAGGCCGCGCCAGGGTGCTCGCTGCGCACACGTTCGACCACCGTGCGCACGAACTCCTGGCCTTGATCGACCAAGATGCGAAGA
>DAIQBC010000323.1:0-2934 GCA_036781345.1 Acidimicrobiales bacterium
GATCGTGTCGATCCGGGCCGCCTTCACGATCCGAGCGAGGATCGAGTAGCTCTCGTCGCTGCGCACGTACTCGGTCCGCTCGAGGGGCACCGTCGGCTCGTTGCGGTCGAGGCCGACGATCACGTCGATCCCAGGGTCGGCCTCCAACGCCTGCGCGACCCGGCTGCCCCAGAACGTGCCGAGGCCGGTGATGAGGACACGGCGGCCCATCAGCCGAACCACACGGATTCGCGCTGGCGGAGCATGTCGTACAGCGCCTCCTGGATGCGATGCCGGATGTGCTCGGACTCATCCATGATCAGGCTGCGCGAGTAGCGGGGCTGGTCGGGTTCCACGTCGAGCACCACCGGCTCGAGCACCCGGATCTTGATCTTGGCCGGCAGCGTGAGGGCGGCACCCAGCGGACCCAGTGGCGCGAACGCCACCATGTTGGCCGTGATCGGGAAGTAGGGGATGCCGAGCAGCTTGGCCAGCTGGTGGCTCTTCCAGAGGATCGGCATGGCTTCCTCGGCCCCCACCACCGCGATCGGGATGATGGGGACGCCGGCCCGCATGGCGATCTGCACGAAGCCGCCCCGCCCGAACCGCCGCAGCTGGTAGCGCTCGCGGTAGGTCTTGCCGGTGCCCTTGGTGCCCTCGGGGAAGACCAGCGCGAGCTGTCCCTGCTCGCGGAGGAGCCGGTAGGCGTTGTCGGGATGGGCGAGCACGCCGCCGACCCGGGACCACATCGTGCCGACCACGGGAAGGCGCTTGAACATCTCGTCGGCCAGGCCGTAGACGGGTCGACCGAGCTCTTCCTCGATGCCGTGCATGATGGCGGGGGCGTCGGCGGGGATGGCGCCGGCGTGGTTCGACACGAGCAGTGCGCCGCCGTGCGCGGGGATGTGCTCGAGGCCCTCCCACTCGACGCGATGCCACCGCCGGTAGAGCGGTCCGTAGGCCCGCCGGGCCAGCTCGCGCATGTGCTCGGAACGGCCCCACTCGTCAACGTCGGAGCGACGCGGGTCGGCGAGCTCGGTGGGCTTGACCGGCCGGGGCACGGGCACGAGGGCCACCGACGTCTCGGGTCGCTGTGGCGCCGCCTTGGGTCGGCGAGGCCGGCTGGCGGTCTTCACTGGCTTGGCGACTGCCTTCCTCGGCTTGGGCCCGGGTGCGGTCGCCATGGGGTGAGATGGTAGTGGTCGGGTGTCGGCTCACTACCACCCGTCCTGCTCCGCCCGCTCCTCGAGGAACCGCTGGCCCAGCTCGCAGTCGTCGAGTCGGGGGCACCACCGGCAGGGTGGACCGGCCCGCAGATGGGGCTCTCGACCGTCGTGCTTCAGGGCGACGGCGGCGTCGGCACCGTCCACGACGCGCTCCAGCGCCGTGCCGAGGAGCGCCTCGGAGACGAGCTCGCCCTGCAGCCGGCCCCCGTCGAGGTAGTAGGTGGCCAGCAGCCGCGGAGGCACACCGAGCCGGAGGGTCTCGATGAGGGCGTAGAAGCGCAGGTCGTCTCGGTGGGCCGGTGCGAAGCCGCCGGTCTTGAGGTCGATGAGCACCTTGCCGGCGCGGGTGCCCTCGGGGCGGCCCACGGTGAGGTCGACCTTGCCGGAGAGCACGATCTTGTCGTCGTTGAGGTCGGCCCGGAGGCGGCTCTCGGCCACCGGTCGCCAGCGGGCCTCCAGCCTCGGGAAGCACTCGAGGAACATGGCGGTGCGCTCCACCGCCTCGCCGTGGAGCTCGGCCCGCTCGCCCTCGCCGAGACCGCCGAGGTAGTCGGCCAGGCGGTCACCACCGGCGATCAGCCGGGCGATGGCCTCGTCCACGAGCTCACCGGCCGACGGGTCGCCCCGCCAGCTGATCGACAGCTCGATGGCCTTGTGGGCGACGGTGCCCCGCGCTGTCTGCGGTGACCAGGCGAACTCCTCGGCCTCCTCGGCGAGGAACTTGCCCTCGCACCCGTGCACAGAGCTGAGCAGGTGCTTCGACACCCAGAGCACCTCCCCGACGGGGACGCGCGCGGCCACCGGGGCCAGCCGCTCCTGCAGCTCCGCGCGCAGCTCCGCACGCAGCCGGGGGTCGAACTCCGGGCGTTCGTGCGGCCGCGCGCCAAGTGCCGCCAGCACCTCGGCCTGCGCCGGGTTGTGCCGGCCGGGGGAGCCCTCGTCGTCCACCCTCGGAGACTGTCACACCGAGTGAGTTGAATGGACGGTGATGCACCAGTCGTCGTCCCTCCGCTTTGCTCGAGCCGTTCAAGCCCTCGCCCACGCCGCCCGATCGATCGGCCTCGTCGTGCCCGGGTTCCGCAGCCCCCCGCGCCTGATAGGGGTTGAGCGCTCGATCAAGCGGTGGCCCGGCGGGGCCACGGTGGCGGTGGTGGTGCGCGGCCGCCCTTGGCCGGCGGTGCAGGCCGACCTCGTCGAGGGCATCGTTGCCGCCAACCACCTCACCAGCCCCGCGTCCGACCGCGCTCGCGCCGAGCTGTGGCTCGCACTGGAGGGCGCACCACCAGAGGAGGAGGTCTCCGCCGCCTAGCGCACTACGGTCGGCGCATGCGCTCGTGGCGCCTGCTCCTGTCGAGTGTGGCCATCAACGAGGTCGACGTGGTCGTGAGCTACGCCGACATGTTCATCGTTCTGCGCGAGGGCGACGAGCAGCCGGGCCCCAACGACTGGGAGGCCACGGTCCGCACCACGGACCGCCACCACTTCCCGCCTGGCACCTATGAGCTGCGCGGTGGCACCCCTGGCGACCTGTCGCTCAGCGGGCATGCCCTGTTGCGCTTCAGCGACGGCCATCAGCACCACTTCCGTGGGGACGGCCACCTCGGGGGTGTGGAGGACGCCGTAGCCTGAGCGGCCAGCACCCGCCCGGGTGGCGCAACTGGTGGACGCGGAGGGCTTAAACCCCTCTGTCGCTACGGCGACATGTGGGTTCGACTCCCACCCCGGGCAC
>DAIQBC010000324.1:0-2923 GCA_036781345.1 Acidimicrobiales bacterium
CCGTCGCCGGTCATGGCTACGATGGCTCCGTTGCTCTTCCACGCGTCGACGATTCGGAGCTTCTGCTCGGGGTTGATGCGTGCGTAGATCCGCACCTCGGTCACCCGCCTGACGAGCTCGTCGTCGTCGAGCTCGTCGAGCTCCCGGCCGATGAGGACGTGCTCGTCTCCGTCGAGCCCCAGCCGCCGCCCCACCGCCAGAGCTGTGCGAGCGTCGTCGCCCGTGATCATCACCGGGATGATCCCCGCGGTCCGGCAGGCCGTGATGGCGGCCCGAACCCCCGGCCGGGGCGGGTCGGCGATGGCGACGAGGCCGACGAGCCGCAGGTGCCGTTCGGGGTGCTGGAGGTCCTGCGGGCGGCTGGCGACCCGCCGGTCCGCAAGGGCGAGGGTCCGGTAACCGGCGGTGGTGAAGCCGTCACGGGCGCGTCGCGCCCGTTCCAGCTCGTCGTGGTCGTCGGGATGCAGGAGCGGTGTGACGGCCGAGAGGGCGCCCTTCACCGCGACCCAGGCACCGTCGGCGTCGTCGTGGACAGTGGTCATGCGGCGCCGGTCGCTCTCGAAGGCGATCTCGGCTCGTCGGGGGTGGATCGCGCCGAGCCCGTCGGGCTCGACCCCCAGCTTCCCGGCCAGCGCCAGCAGGGCACCCTCGGTCGGGTCGCCGGTGAGGGCCCACTCGGCGCCAGGCGTCGCGGGCGGGTGCAGCGTGGCGTCGTTGCAGCCGGCCGCGACCATGGCGACCCGCAGCAAGTAGGGATCGGCTTCCCGGGTGTCGGCCGGGTTCAGCCCGCCCGTCGGGGCGTACCCGCTCCCCGAGACCTCGTAGGAGCCGCCCGGCGTCCACAGGCGCTCGACGACCATGCGGTTCTCGGTGAGGGTCCCGGTCTTGTCGGAGCAGATCACGGTGACCGAGCCGAGCGTCTCAACGGCGGGCAGCGTGCGGACCAGTGCGCGCCGGTTCGCCATCCGTCGCGCCCCGAGGGCGAGCGACACGGTGACGACCGCTGGGAGCCCTTCGGGGATGGCAGCCACGGCCAGGCTCACGGCCGTGAGCAGCATCTCGTCGACCGGCTCACCGGTGAGCACGCCGACCACGAACAGCAGGGCGACGATCACCAGCGCGGCGGCCGCGAGGCGCCGTCCGAGCCGGGCCAGCCGGTGCTGGAGGGGCGTGCCGATCTGGACGTGGGCTTGCATGAGCGTGGCGACGCGGCCCATCTGGCTCCGCATGCCGGTTGCCACGACGACCCCGGTACCTCGCCCGTAGGTGACGGCTGTCCCCTTGAAGGCCATGTTGTGCTGCTCCGCGACGAGGGAGGGCCCGACGTGGGCGAGCGGCTCGGTCACCTTGGGGGTGGGCTCCGACTCCCCCGTGAGCGCCGCCTCGTTCACACGCAGGGCGTGCACCTCGAGGAGTCGGACGTCGGCCGGGACGATGTCGCCGACCCCGAGGCGCACGACATCTCCGGGGACCAGCGCTGTGCTCGGGACCTCCCCGATCGTGCCCGATCGCAGGACGCTCGCCGAGGAGGTGGTCATGCGCCGCAACGCGGCCAGCGCCTCCTGGGCCCGGTGCTCCTGCACGAAGCCGACCGCGGCGTTCAGCACGAGGATCACGACGATGGCGGCCGTGTCGACGTGGTCGCCGATCACCAGCGTGATCACCGCGGCCACGCCCAGCACGACCGTCATGGTGTTGGCGAGCTGGGACAGGAAGAGGTGGAGGGCTGACGGTCGCGCCCGTTCCTCGAGCTCGTTGGGCCCGACCTCGGCCAGGCGCCGCGCGGCCTCTGCTGGCGACAGACCGACACCTGGCTCGACCTCGAGGGTGGCGACGACCTCCTCGGCGGTGACCGTCCACGGATGCGCAGGCGTCGATGGCGCGGTGTGGCTCACGGGTCCATCCTGTCGCCTGTCCCTGCACGGGTGGCGGCGCCGTGCCGGCACCAGAGGTGAAACAGTGTGCGCCATGAGCATGCCGAAGCCGGAGTTCGAGGGTGTGGTGGGCCGGACCTACGCGGAGTCGGAGGGCTGGTGGCCGCCCTTGCCGACTGCGCCCGACGGAGCGCCGAACGTGGTGATCGTGCTCCTCGACGATGTGGGCTATGCGCAGTTCGGCTGCTACGGGTCCGACATCGCCACCCCGTGCTTCGACGGGTTGGCCGCGGCCGGACACCGCTACTCGAACTTCCACACCACTGCGCTGTGCTCGCCCACGCGGGCGTGTCTGCTCACGGGGCGCAACCACCACTCCAACGGCATGGCGCGCATCGTGGAGCTGGCGGCGGGGTTCCCAGGCTACAACGCCACCATCCCGCACGAGAACGGGTTCCTGTCGGAGATCCTCGTCCGCCGCGGCTATGCCACCTTCGCGGTCGGCAAGTGGCACCTCACCCCGGCCAGCGAGACGACAATGGGGAGCCCGCGGGACAAGTGGCCGCTGGGCCGGGGCTTCGATCGCTTCTACGGGTTCATGGGCGGCGAGACCGACCAGTACCACCCGGAGCTCGTCTACGACAACCATCACGTCGAGCCGCCTTGCACCCCCGAGGAGGGCTACCACCTCACCGAAGACCTGGCCGACAAGGCAATGCTCTTCATGAAGGATCTGCGAGCATCGGCGCCCGACAAGCCCTTCTTCCTCTGGTTCACGCCGGGTGCATGCCACGCACCCCACCAGGCGCCGACGTCGTTCATCGAGCCGTACCGAGGTCGGTTCGACCACGGCTGGGACGCGTGGCGCGGCGAGGTGTTCGCCCGCCAGGTGGCGTCGGGCCTGCTGCCCGAGGGCACCGAGCTCTCCGAGCGACCGTCCTGGGTGCCCGCGTGGGACTCTCTCACCGCTGATGAGCAGCGTCTCTATGCCCGCATGATGGAGGTGTACGCCGGGTTCCTCACCCACACCGACGCGCAGGTGCAGCGCG
>DAIQBC010000325.1:0-2915 GCA_036781345.1 Acidimicrobiales bacterium
CGTGGGCATCGCCTTCAAGGGCACCGGGTTCTACAAGAACGACAGCCGAGGCAAGAAGGCCAGCGTGACGGCCGGCGCGGACAAGGGTGGCGCCGACAAGAGCGGCGCCGACAAGAGTGGCACCGACATCGGCTCCGGCACCACGAAGGACAGCCCAGCCAGCCCGAAGAAGGACGCCGCGGCGAGCGCCGGCTCCTCCGGCAAGGGAAAGGCCGCCAAGAGCGGCTCGACCAGCGCCACGCCCAGCTGAGCCCTTCCCCACGCCGTGGGGCACCGCTAGCGTCGGGGACGGCTTCCCCCGCCTGCCGGTCGAACCGAGGAGGCGCGCCCATGCGCCGGAAGCCCCGCACCCGCCGCCCCGGGGTGGCACTCGCGCTGCGCCGTCGGCCGCGCCTGCGCTCCGCGCTCATGATGACGGCCGGCGTGCTCAGCGGCACCGGGGTGGCCGTCACCGTGCAGCAGGCCGACCAGGCCCGGCGGGCCTGGGGCACACCCACCACCGTGCTCGTGGCCACGCGCGACCTCGCCGCCGGGGATCGGCTCGACGTGGGCAGCACCCGGCTCGTGGACCGTCCGTCACCTCTGGTGCCCGACGGCGCCCTCACGACGCTGCCGCCCGACGCGCGCCTGGCCACGCCCGTGCTCCAGGGCGAGGTGGTGCAGGAGCGGCGGCTCGCACCGACCGGGACGTCCGAGGTGGCGGCCCGGCTCCCGACGGGCACCGTGGCGATGGCGGTTCCCATTGAGCCCGGCACCGTGCCACCCGTGGCCGTCGATGACCGGGTGGACGTGCTGGTGGCGCTGGCCCCCGAGGCCGCGGGCAGCGGCGCCCCTGGGTTCGCCCTGGCCAGTGACGTGGTGGTGGTGGACGTGAGCGACACCGCGGTCACCGTCGCCGTGCCGCGCGAGGTGGCACCCCGGCTCGCCGTTGCCTTCGGTCAGGGGGCGGTGACGCTCGCCCTGCTGGGGAGCTAGCGGATGGCCGAGAGGGCGAGCACGCCGACGCCCACCGCGACCCGATAGATCACGAAGGGGGTGAAGGAGCGCGTGCGGATCAGCCTGAGGGTGCCCCACACCGCGAGCCAGCCGGTGAGGCCCGATGCGACGATCCCCCACACGAACGGAGCGGCGAAGCCGTCGGGCAGGCCGGCACCGGCCACATCGGCGCCCTTGAACAGGAGGGCACCGGCGATGATCGGCAGGCTCATCAAGAACGAGAAGCGGACGGCTGCATCGCGGCTGAGGCCGGCCAACCGCCCGGCGCTCATCGTCACCCCCGAGCGGGAGACGCCGGGCTGGAGGGCGATGGCCTGGCTGGCGCCCATCCAGAGGGCATCGCGCAGCCGGATCTCCTCGACCGGGCGCGCCCCGAGTCGCCGGTCGGCCCACGCCAGGAGGAGCCCGAACACGATGAGCATCGTGGCGATCAGCCAGATCGCGCCGGTCTTCTTCTCGATGGCGTCCGCGAAGAGGGCACCGGTGGCGGCAGCCGGGATCGAGGACACCACGAGCAGCCAGGCCAGCCGGCGGTCCTCGGTGCCCCTACCAGAGCTCGTGAAGGCGGCCCGCAGGTAGCGGACGATGTCGCGCCAGAAGTAGGCGACGGCGCCGAGGAGCGTGCCGAGGTGCAGCGCCACGTCGAACGTCTTCTCCAGGCCGGCCCGCCCGGCGAAGTCGTCCCAGCCGAAGAGCCACGGCACGAGGCGAAGGTGGCCGCTCGAGGAGATCGGGAGGAACTCAGACAGGCCCTGCGTGATGCCCAGGACGATGGCGTGGAAGATCGGCATGGGTGTACCGGGCTACACGCCGGACAAGGCGACGTCGGGGATGACCAGCGTCACGCCGCCGCTGCCGTCAGGAAGCCACTCGAGGTCGGCCCCCACGGCGGAGATGTCGAGCAGCAGGCGCTGGACCGTGGAGGCGATGGTGGCCTCCCGGATCGGTTCGGCCAGCGCGCCACCCCTGACCATGAGCCCTTCGACGCCCACCGAGAAGTCGCCCGACACCGGGTTGACCCCCGAATGAAGGCCCGCCATCGACGTGACGAACAGCCCGTGGTCCACACCGGCCAGGACCTCCTCGTGGGTGCCGGTGCCCGGTGCCACGGCCAGTGCACCCGCGCCGACACCCGGCGTGGACGACACGCCGCGCTGGGCGGAGCCGGTGGACGCGGTGCCCGAACGGCGACCGGTGTAGGTGTTGTGGAGGAAGCCCTGCAGCACGCCGTCGACCACCAGCTCGTTGCGACGGCAGGCGAGGCCCTCACCATCGTGGATCTCGGCGCCGAGCGAACGGGCATCGGTGGGGTCGTCGACAAAGGTGAGCAGCGGGGAGGCCACGGGCTCCCCGACCCGGTCGGCGAACGGGGAGCGCCCCTTGAGAACGGCTTCGCCGTTGAGCATGCCGCCGACGATCCCGAGGATCGTGGCCGTCATCCGCGGCTCGAGCACCAGCGTGAGGCGCTGTGTGGTGGGCTTGGTGGAGCCGAGCAGGCGGGTGGCGCGGAGGACCGCGTCGTCGGCGGCCTCGTCGATCGACAGGTCGGTGACCTCCCGGCCCACCGACAGCCCGCCGGCGATCTGGGTCTCGCCGTCCTGCTGGGCCAGCGCCTGCACCATGAGGTAGCTCATGCCGGCGCGACCCCACGAGCGGATGCCGGTGCTGGTGGCGACGGCGCCCTCGCCGAGCGAGTCGCTGAACATCGCCACCCGCACGCCGCTGACCCGCGGGTCGCGCCCCTTGGTGGCCGCCTCGAGCTCGAGGGCCATGGCGACCTTGTCGGCGGTGGGCACATCGGCCAGGTGCTGCGGCCAGAGGTCGAGATCGGCCGGCTCCACCCCGTCGGGCACGGCCAGGCCGTTGAACTCGTCAGGCTCGCCGAAGGTGGCGTTGTCCCGCGCCTCGGCCAGGGCCTC
>DAIQBC010000326.1:0-2908 GCA_036781345.1 Acidimicrobiales bacterium
GCCCGCTCGTGCAGCACCGCGACGAGGAGGCCCACCGCATGGTCGAGGCCTACGCTCGAGGCGACTCCGACCTCAAGTAGCCCATCCGAACCCCAAGGGCACGGCGGTCAGGCCAGGTCGGCCCAGACGGCCAGGTGATCGCTGAGCGGGAGCTTGTCCACGCCGCTGTCGGTGGCCGTGAGGCCGTCCAAGAGCACATGGTCAAGGCGCCGGTCAGGGTCCGTTCGGGCGTTCACGGTGAAGTCACCGGCGAGGAGGTCGTAGCCCGCCTCGGCCGCCAGCGGTTCGACCTGATGTGGCATCAGGTTGAGGTCGCCCAGGAGCACCCGAGGGCCGGGCCACTCGTCCAGGGCGCGGAGCGCGGACCGCAGCTGCCCCTGGGCGGTGCTGCGGTCGAGTGAGAGGTGGGTGGTGGCCACCGACCACCGGCGGCCTCCTGCAACCACAAGAGCGAGGGCCGCCACCCGCCGTTCGCCTCCGCCCGGGAGGAGCAGCACCTCGGAGGTCACGACCTCGCCGCGGACCACAAGGGCGTTGCACTGCGCTCCCCACAGCCGATGCTTGGCCCGGGCCCAGACCAGCTCGCCCTCGAGGGCGGTGGCCAGGATTGCGGGCTGGTCGACCCCCCGAGTGCGCCAGCGGCCCCGATCGAGCTCCTGCAGGGCGTAGACGTCGCCCGCCAGCGTCCGCAGGGGCTCGATCCCTCGGGCCAGATCGGCGGGGCCCTTCGGGTCGGGCACGCCGTGCTGCAGGTTCCACGTGACGACTCGCACAGCACAGCCTCGCGCTCGGAGGCAGACTGCAGAGATGCACGAGCGCTTCTCCGTCGCCGGCCCGGTCGGGCGCGACCTGCCGACCGATGTCGTCACCTACGGACCTGACGTCGCGCAGGAGGACACGCTCAAGCTCCTGGGCCACGTCGATGGCAAGCGGATCCTCGATCTGGGATGTGGAGCCGGCCACAACTCCATCGCTCTGGCCCGGCAAGGGGCCAAGGTCATCGCGGTCGACGAGTCCTCCGAGCAGGTGGCCGAAGCCCGTGCCGCGTGCGAAGAGGAGCGGGTGAAGGTGGAGCTCCACCACACGCCGCTGGCCGAGCTGGCCTTCATCCGGGCCGACACGATCGACGCGGTGCTCTCGGTCTGGGGTCTGGCCGCCGTCGCCGACATCGACCGCGTGTTCCGCCAGGTCGACCGTGTCCTCAAGCCAGAGCAACCGCTCGTGCTAGCCATGCCGCATCCGGCGTTCGCCATGCTCGACACTGACGACCCGGACCGACGGATCAGCCGTTCCTACTGGGAGGCCGTGGCGACGGAGGGCGCGCAGTCCCGCACGATCAGCGCGCTCTTCACCGCCCTGGGGCGCGCCAACTTCCGCGTGGACACGGTGCTGGAGCCTCAGCCGGCCGGTGGCGGGGCGCGGAGCAGCGCCTGGCATGACCACATGCGCTACGTGCCCGCCACGCTGATCATTCGGGCGCGCAAGCAGGGCATCTGACCCTTCGCCCGCTCAGCGGCGAGCGTGCCACCAGTCGTCAAGGCGACGGAGGGCGTCCGCCTCGCTCAGCGGACCGTCGTCGAGGCGGGCCTCCAACAGCATCGCGAGGGCCTCGCCGACGGCCCGACCGGGTGGGATGCCCAGGTGCTTCATCACGGCCTGGCCGTCGAGGTCGGGGCGGATCGCCTCGAGCTCCTCGCGTTCACGAAGCTCGGCGATGCGGGCCTCGAGCGCGTCCATCCGCGCCGCGAGCAGCTGCGCCTTGCGCTCGTTGCGGGTGGTGCAGTCGCAGCGGGTGAGCTCGTTGAGGTCATCGAGCAGCGGGCCCGCGTCACGCACGTAGCGCCGCACCGCGCTGTCGCTCCACACGTCGTCGCCGTAGCCGTGGAAGCGCAGATGCAGGTACACGAGCTGGCTGATGTCCTCGACCTGCTCGTTGGGGAACCGGAGGGCCCGAAGCCGATCGCGGGCCATGCGGGCCCCCACCACCTCGTGGTGGTGGAACGAGACGCCCCGAGGGCCGATCGAGCGCGTCCTGGGCTTCCCCACGTCGTGGAGCAGAGCAGCCATCCGAACGACCAGATCTGGTCGCGTCTTGGCGACCACAGCAATGGTGTGGGCCAAGACGTCCTTGTGGCGGTGGATCGGGTCTTGTTCCACCCGCATGGCGGGCAGCTCGGGCAGCACGATGTCGGCGATCCCCGTGTCGACGAGGAACCACAGCCCGGCGCTCGGGTCGTCCACCACCAGGAGCTTGCCCAGCTCATCGCGCACCCGCTCCGCCGACACGATCTCGAGGCGGCCGACCAGGGAACGGATCGCGCTCACGAGGGCGTCGTCCGGTACCAGCCCGTAGCCGGCCAGGAAGCGGGCCGCCCGGAGCATGCGAAGGGGGTCATCGGTGAAGGACTCCTCGGGCGGCCGGGGAGTGCGCAGCACGTGGGCGGCCAGATCGGCCACACCCCCGAAGGGGTCGATCAGCTCAGGCGCGTCGTCGACCGCCCCGGTGACCCGCAGGGCCATCGCGTTCACGGTGAAGTCACGGCGCGAGAGGTCGGCTTCCACCTCCTGGGCGAAGGACACGGCGGGCTTGCGGGAGTCGGGGGTGTACGCCTCGTCCCGGTGGGTCGTGACCTCGAAGATGGTGCCGCCCTTCTTCAGGCCGACCGTTCCGAAGCGCGCGCCCTGGTCCCACACGGCGTCGGCCCAGCCCGCCACCAGCTCCGTGGTGCGGCCGGGATGGGCGTCCGTGGTGAGATCGATGTCACCACCGGTGAGTGGCCGGCCGAGCACAAGATCCCGAACGATGCCCCCCACCAGGTAGATCCGGTGCCCGGCCGCGTCGAACCGCTGCGCCAGAGGGCGCACTTCGTCGAGGACCGGTCGCAGCCGCTCAGGGATCACGGTGCGA
>DAIQBC010000327.1:0-2903 GCA_036781345.1 Acidimicrobiales bacterium
GCCGCCGACCGCCTGCGCGCCGCGCTGCCGCGCGTGGGCCAGCTGGCGCTGGGCGGCACCGCGGTCGGCACCGGCCTGAACGCGCCGGCGGGGTTCGGCGCCGCGGTGGTGGCGCGTCTGGGCGCCGACATGGGCCTGCCGCTGTCGGAGGCACCGGACCACTTCGCCGCCCAGGGGGCGCAAGACGAGCTGGTGGGGTTGTCCGGCGATCTGCGCGTGCTGGCCGCCGCCCTCCTCAAGATCGTCAACGACCTTCGCTGGATGGCTTCGGGCCCCCGCACCGGGCTGGCCGAGATCCGCCTGCCCGACCTCCAACCGGGCAGCTCGATCATGCCGGGCAAGGTCAACCCGGTGATCCCCGAAGCCGTCAGCCAGGTCGTGGCTCAGGTGTACGGCAACGACACGGTGGTGGCCTTCGCGGGGAGCCAGGGGAGCTTCGAGCTCAACGTCTACCTGCCCGTCATCGCCCGCAACCTGCTGGAGTCGATCCGCCTGCTGTCGTCGGTCACCCGGCTCCTGGCTGATCGCTGCGTGGCCGGGATCGAGGTCGACGAGGAGCGCTGTCGCGCCTATGCCGAGGCCACCCCGCAGGCCGCCGCGGCGCTCAACCCGCGGTTGGGCTACGAGCGGGTGGCAGAGCTCGTCAAGCAGTCGGCCGCCACCGGCAAGAGCCTCCGGACCCTCGTGCTGGAGCAGGGGCTGATCCCCGAGGCGGAGCTCGACAGCGTCCTCGATCTGCTGAGGCTGGCGCGGGGTGGGCGCGACTGAGCTCAGCCGGCGGCGGCGGAGCCCGCGTAGGGCGAGGGATCGCCCGCCTCAGGGATGAGTGGTGAGGACCAGCTCATGTTCTTGGCCAGCGAGGCGGCCACCTCGCGCCACTGCTCCGGGTCCCAACCTTCGGCCGATGCCGCCACGTGCAGATCGCCACGCACCTGCACGAACGCCGGCAGCTCGTTGAGCCCGAGGGCGTTGACAGCGGCGCGGCCCGGGTCGGCGAAGGTGAGCACCCTGTCGGCCCACGGCCCGAGGAACTGGCGGGCCTCCTCCGCCGTGCCGGTGATGATGAAGGCCACCCGGCAGTCGGCCTCGCGGAAGTGCAGGAGCACCCGGCCGGCCGTGTCGAGGATCCAGGAGCTCTCGTTGGTGAACGGGTCGAGCACCACCGCCGCCAGCTGGAAGGTGGTGACCCACCCGGCGATGGTGCGGGCCTCGCCGTTGAGGGGCGCGAGGACGAGGTCGGCAGGGGGGTCGGTCGCCACGGGCTGAGACGGTAGCGCGGTAGGTTCCCCCGATGGTGTTCGCAGTGGTCGGCGACAACGCCTACAAGGTCCTCTTGCTCGGCCACATCGTGTCGTTCCTGGTGGCGTTCGGTCCGGCGGTGACCCGCCCCCCGCACTTGACCGCGCGGGTCAACCTGCCGGCCATCATCGTGACGGGAGCCTTCGGACTGGGACTCGTGCTGGCGTCCGACGAGACGTGGGCCTTCGACCAGGCCTGGGTGTCACTGTCGTTCCTCGTGTGGATCGCCATCTGCGGGGTGGTCTCAGGCTTGCTGCTTCCGGCCGAGCGCAAGATCGCCGCGGGGGATGCGTCGGCCGAGCGCCTCGTCGAGCGAGGTGGACAGATCATCGTCGTGCTCGTCACCGCGATGCTCTACCTCATGATCTGGAAGCCGGGGGCCTGATCGTCGTGCATCCGATCGAGCGGCTCCGGTACGTCGCCCGTGCATCAGGGGCCGACCAGTCGCTCCTCGTCCGGGAGACCGCCCAGGCCCTTGCCGCCTTCCGAGATGATCCCTCGGGGCTGGTGGCTGCTTGCCGTCGCATCGTCGACCGGCATCCGACGTCGGCTCCCCTCTGGTGGCTCTGTGCCCGAGTGCTGACCTCTCCCGACGGGCAGCGAGCAGCCTGGGACGCCGTCGACGAGATCGCCCGCGATCGCACGTCCGCCGAGCTGGGCTTCGCCCTGCCCGAGGAGGCCACCGCCTGCGTGATCGGGTGGCCTGAACAGGTGGGCGAGGCGCTGCCGCCCCGCGGCGACGTGGAGGTGCTGGCGGTGGATTCGCTGGGCGAAGGCAGCGGGCTGGTCCGGCGCCTCACACAGGCCGGGATCGACGCCGTCGACGTGCCGATGTCGGGGCTGGGCGCCGCGGTGTCGTCGTCGGATGTGCTCTTGTTGGAGGCCGTGGCCCTGGGGCCGACCGGGTTCGTGGCGGTGAGCGGCTCCCTCGCCGCCGCCACCGTGGCCCGCCACGCCGACGTGCCGGTGTGGTTGGCTGTCGGGGTGGGGCGCATGCTGCCGGCCCGCATGTGGGACGCGATGGCCAACCGTCAGGCCACCCGGGCCGCTGACCCGTGGGACCTCGACGAGGAGGTCGTGCCGTTCGCGTTGGTCGACCGGGTCTGCGGTCCGTCCGGGCTCGAAGCACCGATCGATGCGCTCCGGCGCACCGACTGCCCCGTGGCCCCGGAGCTGTTCGACTCGGGCAACGCGCCCGGCACCTACAGGCAGTAGACACGCGCCCCATGTCCCGCCGCGACCAGATCAAGATGACCGATGCTGAGGTGGAGGCGTTCCTCTCGGGCCGCCACACCATGAACGTCGCGTCCTTCAACCACGACGGCACGATCCACCTGGTGGCCATGTGGTACGCCGTCCTCGACGGCGATCCCGTGTTCTGGACCTTCGGCAAGAGCCAGAAGATCCTCAACCTGCAGCGCGATCCCCGCATCACCCTCCTGGTGGAGACGGGCGAGGAGTACGCCGAGCTGATGGGGGTGGAGCTGGTGGGCCGGGGCGCGGTGATCACCTCCCACGACGACATCATGGCCATCGGTGAGGCGGTGTACGTGCGCTACTTCGGCGAGGTCAACGACGAGATCCGGCCGTTCGTGCATGCCACC
>DAIQBC010000328.1:0-2846 GCA_036781345.1 Acidimicrobiales bacterium
AGGCCGTAGTCGACGCCGTTGGCCCAGGCCAGCAGCGTCTCCTCGTCAGGCGCCCGCTGCACGGTGACGACCGGGCCGAACACCTCCCGCTGCACGATCTCGCTGTCCTGCGCAGGCCCCACCACGATCGAGGGGGCGTAGAAGTAGCCCCCGCCGCCCGGCAGCGACGCGCTCGTGAGCACCTCGGCGCCGGCGTCCTTGGCCCGCGACACCATGCCGCTCACCCGCTCGAGCTGATCCGCCGACACCACGGGACCCACCTCCGTGTCGGCGTCGGTGGGGTCGCCGAAGGGGATCTGGCTCACCTCGGCCTGCAGCGCGGCGACGAGGTCGTCGTGGACGCGCGATCCGGCGATCACCCGGCAGGCGGCGGTGCAGTCCTGACCCGAGTTGTAGTAGCCGGCCGCCCGCACGCCCGCGGCCACCGCAGCAGCGTCGGCGTCGTCGAACACCACCACCGGTGCCTTGCCTCCGAGCTCCAGGTGGACGCGCTTGAGGGTGTCGGAGCTGGCCTTGGCGATGGCCTTGCCTGCGGCCACCGATCCCGTCAGCGACACCATGGCGACGTCGGGGTGGGCCACCAGCGCCACACCGGCCGTCTCGCCCTGGCCGCACACGACGTTGAGCACGCCAGGGGGCAGCACGTCGGCCGCCAGCTCGGCGAGTCGGAGCGCCGTGTAGGGGGTGAGCTCGGAGGGCTTGAGCACGACGGTGTTGCCGACGGCCAGCGCCGGCGCCACCTTCCAGGTGGCCATGTTGAGGGGGTAGTTCCACGGGGCGATCGACCCGATCACGCCGAGGGGCTCCCGGCGCAACATCGACGTGTACCCGGTCATGTACTCGCCCGCCGCCCGCCCTTCGAGGAAGCGGCCAGCTGACGCGAAGAACTTCCAGTTGTCGAGGGTGAGGTCCATCTCGAACTCCATGATCGAGACGGGCTTGCCCACGTTCTCCGACTCGATGGCCGAGAGGTTGGGGATGTCGGCCTCGATGCGACGGGCCAGCTCGTGGATCGCCTCGCTGCGCTCGCGGGGCGTCTTGGCCGCCCACTCCGGGAACGCTCGGGTTGCGGCGGCGACCGCGTCGTCGACGTCAGCGGCCTCCGACGCCGGTGCGGTGCCGATCACCGTACCCGTGGCCGGGTTCAGGATGTCGTCGGTGGCCCCACTGCGGGCGGGCCGCCACTCGTTGGCAATGAAGTTCTGGTCAGGCATGGACTTCCTCCTTGCAAGCGATCCGGTCGTGAGTCTGGCAGAATCTGCACGATCCGTTCGCGGGAAGGTGTCCTGACGACGGAATCCGCACCGAACTCGCCTGGAGGCGATCCCGATGACCATGACCAGCGACCAGCTGGCGACCGCCGCCGCCGACCACCTGTGGCTGCACTTCTCTCGGCTCTCGGGCGAAGGTGACGCTCCCCTCACAGTTATCGAACGGGGCGAGGGCGCCTACGTGTGGGACAACCACGGCAACCGCTACCTCGACGGCTTGGCCGGCCTGTTTGTCGTGCAGGCCGGGCACGGCCGGCAGGAGATCGCCGACGCGGCCGCCAACCAGGCCGCCAAGCTCGGCTACTTCCCGCTGTGGACCTACGCCCATCCCACGGCCATCGAGCTGGCCGCCCGCCTGGCTGCGCTCGCCCCCGGCGACCTCAACCGCGTGTTCTTCACCACCGGCGGGGGCGAGGCCGTGGAGGCGGCCTGGAAGCTGGCCCGCCAGTACTTCCTCGCCATCGGCCAACCCGACCGGGTGAAGGTGATCGCCCGCAGCACCGCCTATCACGGCACCACGCTCGGCGCGCTCAACATCACCGGCCTCGAGGCGATCAAGGAGCCGTTCCTGCCCATGCTCAACGGGCAGGCCCGCCATGTGCCCAACACGCTGATGGCCCAGCGGGCCAACCCGGATGACCCGCTGGCCGGTGCCGACGCCATCGAGGCGATGATCATCACCGAGGGCCCCGAGACGGTGGCGGCCGTCTACCTGGAGCCGGTGCAGAACGCCGGTGGGTGCCTCGTGCCGCCGTCGGGCTACTTCCAGCGGGTGCGGGAGATCTGCGACCGCCACGGCGTGCTGCTGGTGAGCGACGAGGTGATCTGCGCCTTCGGCCGGCTCGGCGGCTGGTTCGGGTCGTCGCTGCTCGGGTACCAGCCCGACATGATCACCTTCGCCAAGGGCGTCACCTCCGGGTATGCCCCCCTCGGGGGCGTGGTGGTGAGCGATCGGTTGGCCGAGCCGTTCCTGACGGAGGGCACCTCGTTCCTCCACGGCATCACCTTCGCCGGCCACCCGGTGAGCTGTGCCGTGGCCCTGGCCAACCTCGACGTGATGGAGCGGGAGGACCTCCCCGGCCGGGTGCGGCAGCTCGAGGGCGAGTTCCGAGCCGGCCTCGAGACCCTCACCGACCTCCCGATCGTTCGCGAGGTCCGCGGGATGGGCTACTTCTACGGCATCGAGCTCACCCGCAACGGCGACGACTTCTCCGACGACGAGTGCGAGTGGCTGATCCGGGGCTTCCTTTCCCAGCGGCTCCTCGAGCTCGGGCTCATCTGCCGGGCCGACGACCGCGGTGACCCGGTGATCCAGCTCTCACCCTCGCTGGTGTCCGGACCCGAGGAGTTCGACGTCATCTCCAGCACGCTCCACCAGGTCCTCCTGGAGGCGTGGAAGGAGCTCGACCGGTGACGACCCCGCTCACCGTCGGCGTCCCCACCGAGATCAAGCTCGACGAGCGGCGCGTCGCCCTCACGCCCGACGGCGTGCGGGAGATGGAGTCCCACGGCGTCGAGGTGCTCGTGCAGAAGGGGGCGGGCCTCGGCGCCAGCATCACCGACGAGGCCTACGCC
>DAIQBC010000329.1:0-2827 GCA_036781345.1 Acidimicrobiales bacterium
GCCAGGGGATCATCCGCCATGGGGCCAAGATGGTCACGGCCGTGAGCGAGGCCACGGTGCCGAAGGTCTCGGTGATCGTGCGCAAGGCCTATGGCGCCGGTCTCTACGCAATGAGCGGCCCTGCCTTCGAGCCCGAGGCCACCATCGCCCTGCCCACCGCCAAGATCGCCGTGATGGGTCCGGAGGCGGCGGTCAACGCCGTGTTCGCCAACAAGATCGCCGCCATCAAGGACCCCGAGGAGCGGGAGGACTTCGTCGCCGAGCAGCGCCGCATCTACGAGGAGGACGTCGACCTCTACCGGCTCGCCTCCGAGCTGGTGATAGACGCCGTCATCGACTTCGGTGACCTACGCGATGAGATCGTCCGGCGGCTCGCATCCGCCCAGGGCAAGGACCGCCACTTCTCCGACCGCCGCCACGGGGTGCCGCCGGTGTAGTCGGGTCCCGGGCTCGGTTGGCGTGAAGTCAGGACGGACGGCACGCTGGTCGCGTGGTCGCTGTCGCTCCTCCCGTGCTGCCGGCGTCGGTGGTCATTCGTGACGTGGGGCCGCGTGATGGGCTGCAGTCCGAGGCACCCGTGTCCGTGGCGGACCGAGTGCGGTTGATCGAGGCGCTGGTGGCGGCCCACGTGCAGCACATCGAGGCGGTGGCCTTCGTGTCGCCGGCGGCGGTGCCGGCCATGGCCGGCGCGGCAGAGGTCCTGGCCGCGGTGCCCCGCCTCGATGGGGTCCGGTACTCGGCCTTGGTGCCCAACCTACGAGGTGCGGAGCGGGCTCTCGGCTGCGATGTCGACGAGCTCACGGTCACGATCTCGCTGTCGGAGGCGTACAACCAGCGCAACGTGCGCATGTCCACCCGGGAGTCGGCGGCCGCCATCGGAGAGATCTGCCAGCTCGCCGGGTCGGTCCCAGTGGACGCCGTGCTCAGCTGCAGCTTCGGCTCCCCGTACGAGGGTGAGATCCCGCCTGCCGACGTTGCAGCCCTGGCCGAGCAGCTGCGAAGCGCGGGCTGCTCAGCCATCACCTGCGCGGACACCACCGGCATGGGCACACCCCGTCGCATCGCGGAGGTCGTCGCCGCGGTGGGCACCGACATCGGCTTGCACCTCCACGAGACGCGGGGCACGGCGCTCGTGTGCGCCTACGCCGCCCTCCAGCTCGGCATCACCCGGTTCGACACCTCGGTCGGCGGGCTCGGCGGCTCCCCGTTCGCGGCCGGGGCCGCGGGGAACCTGGCGACCGAGGAGCTGGTGGCGGTGCTGGACGACCTCGGGGTGCACAGCGGCATCGACCTCGACGCGCTGGTGCTCGCCGCCGGGCTGGCGGGCGACCTGATCGGCCGGCCCGTGCCCAGCAGGGTAGCCCGAGCCGGCCCCCGCACCCGATTGCACGAGGACGACTGAGCGCGTGCCCCACTGCGACACCTGCAACCGCTTCTACAACCCCAACACGCTGCTCCCGGACGGTGCCTGTCCCACGTGCGGTCGTGTGCTGGCCGAGCCGCCCGAGCCCGAGGCGGGCAAGGCTGGCGCACCCTGGCACTTCAAGCTGATCGTGGCCATCACCGTCGTCTACCTCGGCTTCCGCCTCGTTCAGGGCCTCGTGTGGCTGGCCCAGCACCTCTGAGGTCGCTCAGCGGGCATGGCGACGGGGGCGACGGCGCTGTGAGCGGCGCAGAGAGGCTGGTTCCCAGCCGGTGTCGGCGACGTTGACGTTGCTCCCAGGCGGGACGATCTCGTCGATGCGGTCGAGCACATCGTCGGACAGACGAGTGTCCGCGCCCGCCAGCACGTCGACAAGCTGCTCCATCGTCCGAGGGCCGATGATGGCGGACGTGACGGCAGGGTGCTCGAGCACGAAGGCCATCGCGAGGTGAGTGAGCGACAGCCCGGCTTGATCACCCAGCGTCAGCAGGTCCTCCACCAGCTCGAGCTTGCGCTGGTTCTCGCGCCGCTCGAGGTCGAACCGGTCGGGGGTGCGTTGGGCCCGCCCGCCTTCCGGCGGCGGCGAACCCTTGCGGTATCGGCCCGTCAGCCAACCGCCGGCCAAGGGGCTCCACGGGATCACGCCCATGCCGTACTTCTGGCACGTGGGGAGCACCGACGTCTCGATCCCCCGCACGAAGATCGAATACGGCGGCTGCTCGCAGCGAAAGCGCTCGCGCCCCCGCCGCTCAGCCACCCACTGGGCCTCCACGATCTGCTCGGCCGGGTAGGTGGAGCTGCCGATCACCCGCACCTTGCCCTGGTGCACCAGGTCTGACAGCGCACTGAGCGTGTCGTCGATGTCGGTGCTGGGGTCGGGCCGGTGCGCTTGGTAGAGGTCGATGTGGTCGGTGTTGAGGCGCCTCAGGCTGGCCTCGACCTCGCGGATGATCCACCGGCGAGACGACCCCCGGTGGTTCGAGTCGCCGCTCATCGGCGCCACGAACTTGGTGGCCAGCACCACCTCGTCTCGGCGGCCCTTCAGGGCCTTGCCGACGATCTCCTCCGACTCACCTCCGGAGTAGACATCGGCGGTGTCGATGAAGTTGATGCCGGCGTCGAGGGCGGCATGGATGATGCGGATCGAATCGTCGTGGTCGGGGTTGCCCCACGCTCCGAACATCATGGCGCCGAGGCAGTAGCGGCTCACCTGGATCCCTGTGCTACCGAGCGTTGCGCGTTCCATGACTGGGGACCCTACGTCCCTCCGCCGCGGGCTGGTCGGGCGAAGAGAGGCGTCTGGTAGGTTTCGCCCTTCCAATCCCGGGCCGTGGCGCAGTTTGGTTAGCGCGCTTGACTGGGGGTCAAGAGGTCGGAGGTTCGAATCCTCTCGGCCCGACCGGG
>DAIQBC010000330.1:0-2811 GCA_036781345.1 Acidimicrobiales bacterium
CGGTAGACGGCCACCTTGTCGTAGAGGTTGGACTCCATCACCTGCTCCAGGCCGGCCGCCAGGGCGAGAATGGTCTTGCCCGTGCCGGCCGTGCCATCGAGGGCGACCACGCGCACCTCCGGGTCGAGCAGCAGATCCAAGGCGAACTGCTGCTCCTTCGAACGGGGTCGGAGGCCCCAGGGCTCCGGTACCCGGAGCATCGGCTCCAGCTTGGCGTCGCGATGGCGCACCAGCGCCGACTGACTGCCCGCCCGAAGGACTGCGTAGCCGTCGGTCAGCTCGTCCTGGATCGTCACGACGTCGCGCGGATCGACCTCGCCGACGCCGAGCCCACCCGGGTGCCCGTAGACGAGGTCGACCGTGGCCGCCGTCACCTCGATGGTGGCCCAGCCCACCGGGCGCTCGAAGGCCGTGCGGCCGCGAAGGCGCTGGTGCTCCATCGCCTCCAGGCCGAGCTGGGCGGCCTTGATGCGCAGCGCGGCGTCATTCGACACCACCACGGTGCGTCCGTGGACGGCCTGCCCGAGCGCCGCCGCCAGGATGCGGTTGTCGTTCTTGGTGGGATCCAGCCCGTGCTCGCGGATCTCGTTGAGGTGGAGCCCGTTCGTCTCGATCCGCAGGGTGCCGCCATTGGGGAGGTCCACCGGAGTGCGGATGTCGCCGTTGTTCGCGACGCGCAGCTCCTCGATCGAGCGGATGACGGCCCGAGCCGCCCGCCCCACGTCGTCGATCCGGCTCTTGTGCTGGTCGAGCTCCTCGACCACGACCAGGGGGATCACCGCAGCGGCGCCGGGGAAGGCCGTGATGCAGTCCGGGTCTGAGATGAGCACCGACGTGTCGAGCACCATCCTGGTGGTGGTGACGGGCTCGGGCGCGTCGGGACGCGTCGAGTCGGCGAGGAGATCGGTCAAGGAGCCCCCAGAGGGTGGGAAGGATCGGTGGACGGGAGGTGTCGCCAGGCGGTCGGATGACTGGCCGGTGGGACCCGGTCGCAGTGCGCCTCGGAGGTGTGGAGAGCCCGCTGGGTCACCGCCGCTCAGTGAACCCCACCGCGCGTGCTGGGTGGGGGATGCACGACGCCAGCGGCAGGCGAAACGGGAGCCAGCCCCGGGCGTCCGGCGCGCCCGTGCAGGCACGATGCCACGCCGTCCTCATCGGTTGGCGTCGTTGTCGAGCCACGTGCCCACGACCCGCGAGAGGTACTCGGGCTGGGGGCGGAACCCGAGTGAGGCGTAGAAGGGCTGTGCATCGTCGGTCTGCAGCCCGATGTGCTGGCCCGGCACATCGGCCATGAGGTGCCGGACCATGCGCGACGCGATCCCCTGGTGGCGGTGCTCAGAGCTCGTCCACACGTCGATCAGGTACGCGTTGCAGACGCCGTCTGACAGGAGGCGGGCCATGCCAACCAGCCGGCCATCGGCCCAGGCGAGGGCGACATGGGCCGAGTGCTCGAAGGAGCGGCGGAGGGCGTCGGGGCTGCGGCCGTTGTCGAAGGCGTCGGCGGCGAGGTAGGCCTTGGCCTTGACCCAGTCGACCCGGTCGAGGGCGTCGTCGATGAGCACGGTCACGGCTTCCATCATGGCGTGCACCTAACCTCCGACGCGGATGGTCAGCTGCGTCTTCTGCTCGATCGTGCGGGGGGACATCCCAGCCCACATGGTGCTGGACGACGCGGTCGCGATCGCCTTCCTCGATGTGCGGCCGCTGTTCCCCGGGCACGTGCTCGTGGTGCCGCGCGACCACCACGAAACCTTGGCTGACCTGCCCGGTCCGCTCATCGGGCCCGTGTTCGACCGGGTCCAGGCCATGGCCACAGCGGTGCAGGCGGCCACCGGCGCCGGGGGGACCTTCGTGGCCATGAACAACACGGTCAGCCAGAGCGTTCCCCACCTGCACGTGCACGTCGTCCCGCGCACCAGAGGTGACGGTCTGAAGGGCTTCTTCTGGCCCCGGACCACCTATGCCGACGAGGCCCACGCCGCCGCCGTGGCGGCCGCCATCCGGTCGGCGTGGGCCTCAGGCTGAGCGGCTGAGCTTCTTGATCTGGGCCGGCTTCACCTTGGTGGCCACGAGCAGCTCGTCGAGGCTGGCCTCCAGCCCGTCGGCCAGCGACCAGATGTCGGGCAGCACGTCGGGGCAGGCCTGCAGCCCGAAGTCGAGCTGGTCGAGGTAGCTCATCACCGTCATGTTCAGGCCGCCGCCGTCCATGATCGGCCCCACCGGGAAGTTGGCCACCATGCGCGCCCCGATCGAGTAGAGCGGGAACGGTGGGCCGGGCACGTTCGAGATGGTGACGTTGAACAGCGGGCGGTGGCGGTCGGCCATCTTGGTGCGGGAGTAAAGGCGGGCGGCTCGGCCGGCGAGGGCCGGCGCCGCGAACTCGGCCCAGTCGCCGAGGGTGTCGGCGCCGATGGCCTTCTGCTGCACCTTCACCTCGGCCATGCAATCGTGGATCACCTGCAGGCGCTCGAGCGGGTCGTCGACGTCGGTGGCCAGCGAGGCGAACATGGAGGTCACCCGATTGCCCATGGCGTCCTTCTCATCGTCGGTGCGCACGGACACGGGCACCATGGCCACCAACGGGCCCTCGGGGTGCTCGTCCTGCTTGGCGAGGTAGCGCCGGAGCGCTCCGGCGCAGAGCGCAAGGACGACGTCGTTCACGGTGGCACCCGTCGCGGCCTTCACGGCCTTGACGGCGGGGAGGGACAGCGAGGTGTAGGCGAAGCTGCGGCGAGGCGTGATGGCCGTGTTGAAGGACGTGCGCGGTGCCGAGAACGGCGACGGAGGCGGCACGAGGTTGGGCTCCTCGCG
>DAIQBC010000331.1:0-2771 GCA_036781345.1 Acidimicrobiales bacterium
CATCCTCGGCACCGAGGACGCCTTCGGCGACATGGACTTCAAGGTCGCCGGCACCCGTGACTTCGTCACCGCACTCCAGCTCGACACCAAGATCGACGGTCTCCCGGCCGACGTCCTGGCTCAGGCGCTCCAGCAGGCCAAGGACGCCCGACTCACCATTCTCGACATCATGCAGAAGGCCATCGCCGAGCCCCGCGCCGAGGTGGGCGAGACGGCTCCGAAGGTCATCAGCTTCGAGATCCCGATCGACAAGATCGGCGAGGTCATCGGCCCGAAGGGCAAGGTCATCAATGCCATCCAGGCCGAGACGGGCGCCGACATCTCCGTCGACGACGACGGCATGGTCGGCACCGTCACCATCGGCGCCGTGGACAAGGGCGCCATGGACGAGGCGGAGCGCCAGATCAAGCTGATCCTCAACCCGCCCACCGCGGACGTCGGCGCCGTCTACCCCGGCCGCGTCGTCAACATCACCAAGTTCGGTGCGTTCGTGAACATCCTCCCGGGTCGAGACGGCCTCCTCCACATCTCCAAGATCGGTGGCGGCAAGCGCATCGACCGGGTGGAGGACGTCTTCAACCTGGGCGACGAGGTGCAGGTGAAGGTCGACGACGTGGATCCCAATGGCAAGGTGTCACTCAGCCTTGCGGGGGCCATCGAGATCCCCGATCGCGCCGTGTCGAGCGGTGGCGGCAGCGGACGCGACCGCGATCGTGCCCCCCGCGAAGAGAGCCCCGCCGTAGCGCCCTCGGAGGGTGGCGACAGCGACGTCGTGTCCTTCGAGGACGCGTTCGACGCTGAGGTGCGGCAGGAGTTCGGCGACCTCGGCCCGGCCCCCACCGCTGACAGCGGCGGCCGGGGCGGTGAGCGCCGTGGGGGCGATCGCGGTCGGCGCAGCGGTGGCGGCGGTCGTCGCTAGCCCGGCCAGGTGACCACTCTGCTGGACACGGGCGTCGAGCAGACCGATCTTCCGAACGGCCTCCGCATCGTCACCGAGACGATGCCGGAGGCCCGTTCGGTCACCATCGGCGCCTGGGTGCGCGTCGGTGGTAGGGATGAGCCGGCCGAGCTCGCCGGGGCCTCCCACTTCCTGGAGCACCTGCTGTTCAAGGGCACCGAGGAGCGTTCGGCTCGCCAGATCGCCGAGGCGGTCGATTCGGTCGGTGGGGAGATGAACGCCTTCACCGAGCGCGAGCACACCGCCTACTACGCCCGGCTGCCCCACGCCCGGATCGACGTAGGTCTTCAGATCCTGTGCGACGTGCTCACCGCACCGGCCCTTCGGGTGGCGGATGTCGACGCGGAGCGCCAAGTGATCGTGGAAGAGATCCTCATGAGCCGGGAGGACCCGGAGGACCGTGCGCACACAGCGCTGTCGCAGGCCATCTTCGGCGACCACGCCCTCGGTCGGGAGGTGCTCGGGGAGATCCCCACCGTGGAGGCCACCTCCCGCGACGACATCGCGGCGTTCTTCCACCGTTGGTACCGGCCGGCCACCATCGTGGTGGCGGTCGCAGGACGCCTGGAGCACCGGCAGGTGGTGGATGCAGTGGCGGCCAGCCTTGGCGCCGGGACCGGTGGTGTGCGTCCCGCCCGCACCCCACCACCACCGACGGAGGCCGCTGTGGTGGTCCAGCACGATGACAGCGAGCAGGCCCACCTGTGCCTCGGCTGGCGAGGTCCATCGAACGCTGACGCCGATCGATGGGCGTTGTCCATCGCCAACCAGGTGCTGGGCGGTGGGATGGCCAGCCGCCTCTTCCAAGAGGTGCGCGAGGACCGGGGACTTGCCTACTCCGTGTACTCACAGCCCACCCTGTTCGCGGACTCGGGGTACCTGACGATCTACTGCGGGACGGCGCCCAAGCGGGCACGGGAGGCGCTGCGGGTCATCGATGACGTGGTGGCAGGGGTGCTGCGCGACGGCATCACGGAGAGCGAGCTGGCCGTGGCCGCCGGCTACCTCGAGGGGTCGATGCTCCTTGGGTTGGAGGACAGCGGTGGGCGGATGGGACGCCTCGGTCGGAGCCTCATGCAGCGCGACCGCATCACGCCGATCGACGAGCACGTCCTCCGGCTGCGGGCCGTGACGACCGATGACGTGGCGCACGTGCTCCACAGCGTCCTCGACACCCCGAGAGTGCTGGCCGCTGTCGGCCCCTTCGACGACGACGATCTCGCCTCCTAACAGCGTCTACGCTCGCCTTGGTCGGCCAGGGAAAGAGAGCACACATGGGGTTCCTCGACAGGGCGACGGCCAAGGTCGGCGAGGTCACCAAGGTCGCTCAGGGGGGCATCGCCGAGCAGACGGCCAAGCGCAAGGCGGATGCCCTGCTTCGCGAGCTGGGGGCCTGGACCTACGCCAAGCAGAAGGGCGGCTACCCGGAGGCGGACGCCAACATCACCCGCCTGTTCGCGGAACTAGCCGCGCACGAGGCTCAGCACGGCGATCTAGGAGCCAACCACAAGCCCGCACCGCCGCTCGAGGCTGCCCCGCCGCCCCCGCGGTCCCCCGTACCACTGCCCGCGGTGCCACTGCCCGCGTCGTCGCCCGCGTCGTCGTCGCCTGTGTCGTCGTCGCCGTCGTCGTCGTCGCCGCCGTCGTCGTCGCCTGCGTCGTCGTCGCCTGCGTCGCCCGCGTCGCCGTCGCCTGCGTCGCCGGCGCGGCCTGTGTCGCCGCCGGCGTCGCCCGCGTCGCCGGCGCGGCCTGTGTCGCCGCCTGCGTCGCCCGCGTCGCCGCCCGCGTCGCCGCCGTCGTCGTCGTCGCCTGC
>DAIQBC010000332.1:0-2760 GCA_036781345.1 Acidimicrobiales bacterium
GGGTGGACGGTTCGGGGTGGCGCATGGTGGGCGGTGGCGCGGTGACGGTGCGGGTGGGGGTGCTGGGCTGCGGGAACGTGGGGGCCCCGCTGGTGGAGCTGATCCGCACCCAGGGCTCCACCGTGGAGGCCCGCACCGGGCTGCGCCTCGCGGTCACCCGCGTTGCGGTGCGCGACCTCGCCAAGCTCCGCCCCGTGTCGCTCGACGCAGCCGTGCTCACCACCGATGCCGCCTCGATCGTCGACGACCCTGACATCGACCTCGTGGTGGAGCTCATCGGTGGCGTGGAGCCGGCCCGCTCGCTGATCCTGGCGGCACTCGCGGCGGGCAAGCCGGTGGTCACCGGGAACAAGGAGCTGCTCGCCAAGCACGGGGCCGAGCTGTTCCAAGCCGCCGAGCGCGCCGGTGTCGACCTGCTCTTCGAAGCCGCGGTGGCCGGTGGCATCCCGATCATCCGGCCGTTGCGCGAGTCACTCGTGGGCGAGCGCATCACGCGGGTGATGGGCATCGTGAACGGCACCACCAACTACATCCTCACCCGCATGACCGAGGCCAGAGCGTCCTACGCCGATGCGCTGGCCGAGGCGCAGGCGCTGGGCTACGCGGAGGCCGACCCCACCGCCGACGTGGAGGGATACGACGCCGGTGCCAAGGCCGCCATCATCGCCAGCATCGCCTTCGGTGCCGCCGTCACCGCCGCCGACGTCCACCACGAGGGCATCACCGGCATCGCCGAGGTCGACATCGCCTTCGCCAAGAAGATGGGCTACGTGATCAAGCTCCTGGCCGTGGCCGAGCAGACCGACACGGGTGCGATCGGCGTGCGGGTGCACCCCACCATGGTGCCCCTCGAGCATCCGCTCGCCTCGGTGCGCGAGAGCTTCAACGCGATCTTCGTGGAGGGTGCCGCCGTCGGCGACCTCATGTTCTACGGGCGCGGCGCCGGGGGTTCGCCCACCGCCAGCGCCATCCTGGGCGACCTCATCGACGCCGCCGTCAACCGCCAGAAGGGCTCCCACGCCTCGGTCGGGCAGCTGAGCCAGGCCGTCCTCCGTCCCATCGAGGAGACCGAGTCGGCCTACTACCTCAACCTGGAGGTGCTCGACCGCCCGGGCGTGCTGGCCCAGGTGGCCGGCGTGTTCGGCGACAACGGCGTGTCCATCCGCTCCATGGAGCAGGAGGGGCTCGGCGGTGAGGCCCGCCTCATCTTCATCACGCATCGTGCGTGTGAAGCCGACGTGCGGGCCACCCTGGCCGCGCTCCGCGAGCTCGACGCCGTCGACCGGATCGGCTCGGTGGTGCGCGTCCTCGGCGACGACCTGTGAGGTACGTGTCGACCCGGGGCGCCGCCCCCGTGCTCGGCTTCGGCGATGTCCTCCTCGCCGGCCTGGCCACCGACGGCGGGCTCTACGTGCCCGAGGCGTGGCCGGAGCTGTCCTCCGAGGTGTGGTCGGAGGTGCGCCCGTACGACGCGGTGGCCGTCGACGTGATGTGGCCCTATGTGGAGGGAGCGATCGACCGCGACGCGTTCTCGACGATGGTGACCGAGGCCTATGCCTCCTTCGAGCACCCCGACGTCTGCCCGGTCGGGGGACTGGGCGACATGCACCTCCTCGAGCTCTTCTGGGGCCCGACGCTCGCCTTCAAGGACGTGGCACTGCAGATCGTCGGCCGCCTCTTCGACCACGAGCTCTCGGCTCGGAGCCAGCGGTCCACCATCGTGGTGGCCACCTCGGGCGACACGGGGTCGGCCGCCATCGACGCCTGCGTGGGGCGCGACACGTTGGACATCGTGGTGCTGCACCCGGCCGGACGCGTGAGCGAGGTGCAACGGCGTCAGATGACCACGGTGCAGGCACCCAACGTGCACAACGTGGCGGTCGAGGGCACGTTCGACGACTGCCAGGACCTTGTGAAGGCCCTGTTCGCGGATGTCGCCTTTCGCGACCGGGTGCGCCTCTCGGCCATGAACTCGATCAACTGGGCCCGGGTGATGGCCCAGATCGTCTACTACGTCACAACGGTCGCACGGCTCGGGCGTTGCTCGTTCTCGGTGCCGTCCGGCAACTTCGGCAACATCTTCTCGGGGTGGATCGCCGAGCGGATGGGCCTGCCAGTCGACCAGCTCGTGATCGGGTCGAACAGCAACGACATCCTCACCCGGTGGGCCACCGACGGGTCACTGGTGGTGCAGCCGGTGGTGCCCACCTACAGCCCGTCGATGGACATCCAGGTGTCGTCCAACCACGAGCGGCTGCTGTTCGAGCTGTCGGGACGCGACGGCGCCCGTACCGCCGATCTGCTCACCCGATTCCGGGGGATCGGTTCGGTGGAGGCGCCGCGCAGCAACCGCTTCGACGCCGCGAGCCTCGACGATGCCGCCACGCTGAATGTGATCCGTGAGGTCCACGAAACCACCGGCGTGCTGGTCGATCCGCACACCGCGGTGGGGATCGGGGCGGCCCGGGCCTGTCGTCGGGGCGACGGCCCGATGGTGGCGCTGGCCACCGCCCACCCGGCCAAGTTCCCCGACGCGGTCGAGGCGGCCACCGGGATCCGGCCCGAGCTGCCTGATCGCCTGGCCGACCTGTTCGAGCGCGAGGAGCGCTACGACGTGCTGCCCAACGAGGTCGGGGCCGTGCGTGCCTATGTCCTCGAGACCACCAGGGGCTGACCGGGTCGGGTACCGGTGGCGGGCCGCGCTGGGGGCTCTGCCAGACTGGTGCGGTGAAGTACGTCGTGTGCGTGCCGGACGGCTGC
>DAIQBC010000333.1:0-2739 GCA_036781345.1 Acidimicrobiales bacterium
TCGAGCATCCCCCGCACGACCTTGAAGTTGACGTCGGCCTCGAGCAGGGCCACGCGGATCTCCCGCAGGACCTCGTCGACATCCTCCTCGCGGAGCATGCCCTTGCCCCGCAGGCGCTTGAAGATCCCCTCGAACCGGTCAGACAGTGCATCGAACATGGGTGGCTGATGTTACCGGCGGCGGATCGGTCCGGGCGCCGCCTCGTCTCGGTGCGTCAGGGCCGAGGGGCCGGGGCGCAGCCGTTGCCGGCGATCCCCGTGGCGAAGGTGGCGCTCTTCTCCTGCGCGGCATCGCCGACGAAGGTCCCGTGATCGGCAGCGTCAAGGGTGAACGTGCCGCCCTCGTGAGGCGTCGACCACGTGCTCAGGTCACCGCGCTCGAGCATCCAGACCTCGCCGCCGAGCTCGAAGGCTCCGCATTCCGTATCGACATCGACGTAGTAGCCGACGCCAACCAGGGGCTGCTCGCCGACCGGGAGCCGGACCGGCTCGAGGCAGTCTGGGTTGGGCTGGACGGTAAGGGTGGTGCCGGAGGCATCCCCCTCCACCAGCACCTGGCAGGGCGGCGCAACGGTGTCGGTGACCGGGGGTTCGATCGGGGTGATGGCGCTGCTGTTGGTGGTGGGCGGGGCGGTGAGGGCTTCATCAGCCACGGCTGGCAGGTCCACCTGGCCGGCGTCGACGGCAGTGAAGCGGTAGCCCGGCACGAGGTAGAGGTCGGTGCTGCCGTCGACGGCCCCGAGCATCACGAGCGACGGCACGGCGTCCACGAGCACGACCTCGCGCGGCTGGACGTCAGGCTCGGGCATCGGGGTCGGAACGGTGCAGACGGAGGTCTCGGGGGCACCGAGCGGCACGTCGGACGTGGCCATCGCCTCCTCACAGGTGAGCTCAGGAGGAAGGCAGGTCTCCGTGCCGTCCGTGCAGGACACGACCGTGGTGACCGGGGCCTCGCCAGGGACGGCGATGCCGGGATCCTCGACCGCGGCCGCGCCACCGCTGGAGTCGGCCACTCCCATCTGGGTCTCGACGCCGACGCCGCCCCGGTATGGGTACCCGATCCCGGGCTGGGCGTTGGCGCGGTCGATCGTGGCGCGGGTGTCCAGCACGGGGTAGTCGCCCAAGCGCTCAGGGGCGACGAGGAACCCGGCGGCCGAGGTGACGGCCCCTTTGGAACCGATGGTCGCGCTGGCAACGAGGCCCGAGGGCAGGCCGTCGAGCCGGAGCTCGACCGTGACGAACCAGGCGTCGTAGGGGCCGTCGACGGTGACGTCGGCACCGTCCACGTCCAACCCGGTGGCGGCGAGGACGTCGAGCGCCTTGCCCCGGGCCTCATCCTTCGATGGCAGGTCGGCCGGGGGCGGGATGGTCGTGGGCACCGGCGGCTCGATGATCGTGTCGTCGGGACAGGCGACCCCGGCGACCGGGTCGCACGTCAGAGAGGTGGTCGTGGGGGTGTTCGGGCCGCAGAGGACGGCCTCGGAGGGGTCGCCGACCTTGATCGAACCGTCCGGCTCGGTGATCGGCTCGGGGCAGGCCACGCCTGCACCCGTCGAGCCGGACGAGCTGGCTGATCCGCCCATGGTCTTGTCGTACGCCATCGAGCTGAACCACCACTGGGCGCCGCCGCCGTCGTAGACGCCGAGGGTGCCGCCCTCACCGGCGAGGCTCCAGCCGGGACCGTCATGGGTGATCTCGCCCGTGAGGCCGAGGGCGTTGGCCAGGGACCGCACCCGCGCCTCGTCGACGCTGCCCCGGAGGCGGTAGGCGGGTGCCTCGCCGCCGAGTGTCGGCAGACCGTCGCCCGGCACATAGGTGACGGGCGCGAGCATGGCGTCGGCCGCCATCGCCCCCGCCGAGCGGGCCGAAGACCCGAAGGCCACCGGGAGGCCCGGACGAGTGGTGCCATCGCCCCCACCGGAGGTGACGACGAGGGCGCCCGTCGCCAGGCCCAGGGCCGCCAGCACGCCCCAGAGGGCGCGGGGGCGAGGCCTCCGCACCACCGTCACGGGTTCGAGCGTGAGCTCCTCGACCTGGTCCCTGGCGTCATCCATCGAGCTGCTCCTTTGCGGTCGGCTGACCCGTTGGACGTGCTACTGGTGCCCGTTGGTTCCCGAGATCGCCACCTGGTTGTCGACGTCCGACACCCCCGGCACCGCCGACGCTGTGCGCGCCAGGTCGGCTCGCCCCACCTCATGGGGCACCTCGCCCCGCAGGATGGCAGTAGTTCCCACCACCTCGACCTCGGGTTGCGGCAGGTGCCAGGTGCGGGGCGAGTGGGACAGGTCGTGGCGCACCTTCGCCGCGAGATCACCGCCTCCGCTGCGCCGCTCACCGACGAGGCCCTGGATCTTGGTTCGCAGCTCGCGGCCAGTCATCGGCGCAAGGAGCAGCCCGACGGTGACACCCGCACCGAACACGAAGATCCGGCGATAGCCGACCAGGCGACCAACGCGGTAGCCGGTCTTCACCCCCACCTTGCCGGGCAGGAGGATGAGGCGGAGCAACGTGACCACGCCTTCAGGCTACCCCTGGCCTGTGCTCTCCATCTGCGTCGAGCGCAGGGTCAGTCGGTGGCGAAGAGGGCATCCACGAACTCCTCGGGATCGAACTCCACGAGGTCGTCAGCGGTCTCTCCCAGGCCCACCAGCTTGATGGGGATCCCGAGGGCCGTCTGGATGGCCAACGCGATGCCGCCCTTGGCGGAGCCGTCGAGCTTGGTGAGGACCACCCCGGTGAG
>DAIQBC010000334.1:0-2738 GCA_036781345.1 Acidimicrobiales bacterium
GGCACCAACGCCTTCCAGACCAACCGCAACATCAAGCTGTCGGAGGAGGCGTGGGCGGAGTCGGTGCCGAACCTGCAGATCGAGAACAACGACGTGCACTGCAGCCACGCGTCGGCCGTGGGCCCGATCGACGAGGAGCAGCGCTTCTATCTCGAGAGTCGCGGTGTGCCCACGAAGGTGGCCGAGCGGCTCATCGTGGCCGGGTTCTTCGCCGAGGTGTTCGATCGCCTGCCGGCCGACGACCTGCGCCCGGCGTTGGACGACGCCGTGGCGGCCAAGCTGTCGGCGGTGCTGGCATGAGCACGGTGGTCCGCGTCGGCCCGCTCGCCGACCTGCCCGAGGGCAAGGCGCTGCGGGTCGAGGTGGGGGATCGCGCCGTCGCGGTGGTGCGGATCGACGACGACGTCTACGCCATCGGTGACGTCTGCAGCCACCAGGACATCTCCCTCGCCGAGGGTGACGTCGACTGTGACAGCAAGCAGATCGAGTGCTGGAAGCACGGCAGTGCGTTCTCACTGGAGACCGGCGAGCCTGAGTCGTTGCCCGCCACCAAGGCGGTTCCCGTGTACGAAGCCCGTGTGGTGGACGGGCAGATCGAGGTGGTGGTGTCGTGACCCAGCACGTGCTGCAGGTCACCGGCCTGCGCGCCGGGGTGGCCGGCAAGGAGATCCTCAAGGGCATCGACCTCACGGTTCGCTCTGGCGAGGTCCATGCCATCATGGGCCCGAACGGCTCGGGCAAGTCCACGCTGTCCCACGTGATCATGGGGCGCCCCGGCTACGAGGTGCTGGGTGGCATCGTCACCCTCGACGGGGTCGACCTGCTCGGCCTCGAGCCCTGGGAGCGGGCCCAGAAGGGGCTGTTCCTTGCCATGCAGTACCCCACCGAGGTGCCCGGAGTGGCCGTGGTCGACGTGCTCGAAGCGGCCTTCGCCGGCCTCGGGCGCGATGCCAGCCTGGTGCCGGCCCGCATCATCGCGGAGGCCGAGCGCATCGGCTTCGACGACCGCTTCCTCGACCGAGCAATGAACGTCGACCTCTCCGGCGGGGAGAAGAAGCGCAACGAGACGCTGCAGCTCGGTGTGCTGGAGCCCGTCATCGCCATCCTCGACGAGATCGACTCGGGCCTCGACGTCGATGCGCTCCGGGCCTGCGCCCGGCGCATCGAGGCCGCGACCAAGGAGACCGGCCTGGGCGTGCTGGCCATCACCCACTACAACCGGCTGCTCCACGAGCTGCACGCCGACCACGTGCACGTGCTGGCTGACGGCGTGATCCAGCGCAGCGGCGGTCCAGAGCTGGCCGCCGAGCTGGAGACCACCGGCTACGCCGGCTGGGTAGCCGAGGCTCCCGGGTCCTCCAGCGCCGCCGATCCCTTCGCCGACCCGCTGGGCTGAGGCGGATCGCTACTCGCGGGCCGTCGGCACCTCGAGTGCTTGGAGCAGGGTGTTCCAGGAGAGGGTGGCGCACTTGATGCGCACCGGGAACTTCACCACGCCACGGAGGGCCTCGAGGTCGCCGAGCTTGAGCTCAGGGTCAGGCCCGGTGGCCGGTTCGACCTCCTCGCCGTCGAGGGTCTGCTCGTGGATCGACATCATGCCCTTGAAGGCACGGGTGAGGGCCTGCACCTCGTCCAGGGTCTTGCCCTTCACGGCGGCCGACATCATGGAGGCCGACGACTGGCTGATCGAGCAGCCCTGGCCGCTGATGCGGATGTCATCGACCACACCGTCGTGGACGTCGACGTAGACCACGATCTCGTCGCCGCAGAGCGGGTTGAAGCCCTCGACACGGGTGGCTGGCGGCGAGGGCAGCTCGCCCCGGTTCCGGGGTGAACGGTAGTGGTCGAGGATGATCTCTCGGTAGAGGTCTTCGAGGCCGGGCATGGGTGCGCGATCCTAACGGTGCGGGGATCAGTGGGCGAAGAACGCGGCGGCGGCGGCCATGGCCTCGGCCAAGGCGTCGACGTCGGCTTCGTCGTTGTAGACGTACAGCGAGGCGCGGGCGGTGGCGGCCACGCCGAGCACGCGCATGAGGGGCTTGGCGCAGTGATGGCCGGCCCGCACGCACACCCCGTGCTCGTCGAACACCTGGGTGAGGTCGTGGGGGTGCAGGTCGCCGAAGGTGAACGACAGCACCCCGCCCCGCTCGGCGGGCTCGGCCGGGCCGTGGATCACGAGGTCGTCGCCGAAGCGCGACTGCAGGCTGCGCAGGGCGTAGGCGGTGAGCGACACCTCGTGCTCCCGCACCGCCTCCATGCCGAGGGCGCTGAGGTAGTCGACGGCGGCGCCGAGCCCCACCGCCTCGGCGATCGGGGGAGTGCCGGCCTCGAACTTCCACGGGAGCTCGTTGACCGTGAACCCCTCCTTCGTGACGTTGAGGATCATCTCGCCGCCGGTGAGGAAGGGCGGGGTGGCATCGAGGATCTCGCTCGTGCCCCAGAGCACCCCGATCCCGGTGGGTCCGAGCAGCTTGTGGCTGGTGAAGGCGGCGAAGTCGGCGCCCCAGGCCTGCACATCGGTGGCCACGTGGGGCACGTGCTGGGAGGCGTCCACCACGGCGATGGCCCCGGCGGCGTGGGCCGCCTCGACCAGCCGGTCGACCGGCAGCAGCGTGCCGAGCACGTTGGACATGGCCGCGAAGCTCACCACCTTGGCCCCGTCGACGAGGCGGTCGAGGTCGGTGAGGTCGAGGTGGCCGTCGGGGGTGATCGGGATCCAGCGCAGCTCGATGCCGAGC
>DAIQBC010000335.1:0-2715 GCA_036781345.1 Acidimicrobiales bacterium
CCCTACTACTTCCGCACCATCGAGCGGATGTTCTCCGCCGACTCGGCGTGGGGCGTCTGGGCGCGCCGCTGGACCGCGGAGGAGGGGCGTCACTCGATCGTGATCCGCGACTACCTCACCGTCACCCGGGCCATCGACCCCGTGCAGCTCGAGCGGGCCCGCATGGCCCAGGTCGAGTGCGGTGAGGTGCCGGAGCCCGAGACGCCGCTCGATGGCTTCGCCTACGTGGCCCTCCAGGAGCTGGCCACCCGCATCGCCCACCACAACACCGGCAAGCTCCTCGACGACAAGGCCGGCTACGAGGTCATGAAGAAGGTGGCCAGCGACGAGAACCGCCACCACCTCTTCTACCGCGACCTCGTGAGCGCGGCCCTCGAGGTCGACCCGTCCGGCATGGTCCGCGCCATCGAGCGCCAGGTGCGCACCTTCGAGATGCCGGGGACCGGGATCCTCGACTACGACGTGCACGCCAAGGCCATCGCCAAGGCCGCGATCTACGACTTCGGCATCCACCACGACCAGATCCTCGCGCCGGTGGTGCTGCGTCACTGGGGCGTCGAGCAGCTCGAGGGGCTCGACGCAGAGGCGGCGCAGGCGAGGGATGCACTCGTGAAGCGCATCGGCCGCATCGGCAAGGCCGGGCGCCGCTTCGCCGCCCGCCGCGACGAGCAGCTCGCTTCGGTGTAACACCGCGGTTCTGTGGACCTTCACGTCCGCATAGCGAGCGCGAGGGTCCACAGAACGGGGTTCTAGAAGGACACGGCGACGTCGAGCTCGTCGGCGCCGCGGACCACGTGCAGGGAGAGCTGGCGACTCTCCCGCGCGCTGTCGAGGGCGAGGTGGAGGTCGTCGAGGGTGGTCACGGCCTGCCCGTTGGCCCCCGTGATCAGATCGCCCACGCGGAGGTCGGAGCGCTCGGCGGCGCTGTCCGCCTCCACGCTGCGGACGAGCAGGCCGGGCTGCTCGGGCAGGCCCACCGACGCTCGCAGCTGGCGAGCCACATCGGCCGGAGCCAGCCCCACGCCGAGCACGAGCCGGTGCACGGACTCACCGCGCAGGAGGGCGTCGACGCGGCTGCGCAGGGCGGCGTCGGCCGGGAGGGCCAGGTAGAAGCCGTCGGCCAGGCGGGCCGTGTTGAGCCCGACCAGCCGGCCCTCGCCGTCCACCACCGGGCTGCCGGACGAACCACGCGGGAGCGGGGCGGTGTGCTCGAGGCTGCCGGTGATCTGGCGACCGCGGGGGCCCCGGAAGGCGCGCTCGACGCCGCTGACCATGCCGAAGGTGACTCGCTGGCCGCTGTCACCGGTGCGCCCGACGGCGAACACCACCGCGCCCGGCGCGGGGACCTCGGGGGCCCAGGTCAGTGGGGGCGCCGCCCCGGTGTCGACCTCCAGCACCACGAGGTCGCCGTCCGGGTCGACGCCGGCCACGCGGGCCTGCTCGGAGCGCCCGTCGGCGAAGGTGACCTGCGTGGTGCGGTCGCGCAGGTTGTGCGCGTTGGTGAGCACGTGGCCCTCGGCCACGACGATGCCGGCGCCGCGCCCGGGGGCGCGTCCGATGCGCACCACCGACGGGCCGGCGGCCGCCAGCGCAGCACGGGCCGCATCGGTGAGGGCGGCGGTGGGTGAGGGGGTGGTCTTGGCGGACGTGGCCATGGTGGAGTTCTCCTTGGGGTAACTTGTGATCTGCAAGTAACTCTAGGAAGGCGATCCCGCGATGCCAACCCCCGCCCGGAAGATCTCCCCCGTCAGCGTGCTCGATGCCGCGCTGCAGCGGGTCGGCGATCGATGGAGCCTGCTGCTGGTGGAGGCGCTGCTGGGCGGGCCGCGGCGCTTCGGCGAGCTCCTGGATCGGCTCGACGGTCTCGCCCCCAACATCCTCTCGGCCCGCCTCAAGGCCCTCGAGGCGGAGGGGGTGGTGACCGCTCGCCCATACTCCCGGCGCCCGTACCGGGTGGCCTACGCCCTCACCGCCAGCGGCGCGGAGCTGGCCGGTGCCCTGCGGCTGCTGGGCCAGTGGGGCGCGGGCCAGACGGGAGTGGAGCCGGCGCCGCTCCGCCACGCCGTCTGCGGCACCGCGGTGGAGGCGCGCTGGTGGTGTCCCACCTGCTCCCGGGTGGTCGACGACGACGAGGCGCCGCGTCTCGACTACGTCTAGGCAAGCTCAGCTGAACCGTTCGCGGACGGCTCGTACGATGGTGTCGGCCTGCAGGTTGGGGAGGCCGGCGCCGCCGTCCACCACGAGGTTCTGGCCGGTCATGTAGGCGGCGGCATCCGAGCAGAGGAAGGCGATCACCTCGGCCACCTCGTCGGCCGTGCCGATCCGCCGCAGCGGGGTGCCCGCCTCGGCCACGGCGGTGAACTCAGGGTCGCCGGTGATGATCGAGGTGAGGTCGGTGGCGATCATCCCCGGCGACACGCAGTTGGCCCGGATGGTCGGCGCGTACTCCAGCGCCGCGGTGGCCGTGAGGTTCACCACGCCGGCCTTGGCCGCGCTGTAGGGGGCCTCGCCCTGGAGGGGGCGGGTGGCGTTGAGGGTGGCGACGGTGACGAGGTTGCCGCCCCCGGCCTCGAGCAGGATCGGGATGGCGGCCCGCAGCGTGTGGAAGGTGCCGTCGAGGTTCACACCGACCACCAGCCGCCACTCCTTGTCGGAGTAGAGGTGGAGCGGCTTGTTCAGTCCGAAGCCGGCGTTGGCCACCACGTCGGTGAGGCC
>DAIQBC010000336.1:0-2703 GCA_036781345.1 Acidimicrobiales bacterium
ACCAGTTCGACTCCAACAAGACCACCCCGGCGGTCGAGAAGCTGATCGACGAGACTCAGGTGGACCTGTTCACCGGCATGATCGGCACGGCCAACAACCAGGCTGTGCGCGACCTGCTCAACGAGGAGTGCTACCCGCAGCTGTTCGTGAACTCGGGTGCCCCCATCTGGGGCGACGTGGAGAACTACCCGTGGACCGTGGGCCTGCTGCCGCCGTACCACACGGAGACCACGATCTACGTGGCGGACATCCAGAAGGAATTCCCTGACGGCGCCACCGCGGCGGTGTTCCACATCAACAGCGAGTTCGGCAACGCCTACCAGACCACCTTCAGCGACCTGGCTCCGGACGCGGGGATCGAGATCCTCGACGAGCAGACCATCGAGAACGGTGACGAAGCGCCCCCGACCGCACAGGTCAACGCCATCGCCAGCCAGAAGCCCGATGTCATCCTGGCGGTGCCCCTCGGCGCCCAGTGCCCCACCTTCCTGACGGCGCTGGCCAACGCCAAGGCCGCGAACCCCGGGTGGGAGCCCCGCGTCTACGTCACCGCCACCTGCGCCAGCACGTTGCTCCTCGCCATCTCGGGCGCGGCGGCCGACGGCCTCTTCACGGTCCTCTACACCCTCGACACCAACGACCCGGCCAATGCCGAAGAGCCGGGGATCAAGAAGTACAAGGAGACCATCACCGGCCTGGGCTTTGCCGCCGATGGCGACTTCGCCACCGCTGGGGTCGGCTGGACGGTGGGTGAGCTCACGGTGGAGGCGCTGCGCCGGGCAGCCGAGTCGCCCGACGGCCTCACCCGGGCGTCGATCCTCGACGTCACCCGCTCGCTCGACTACCACTTCATGCTGGCGCCGGAGGGCGTGAACTACACGCTGAACGGCGCCGAGGATGCCTATGGCCTCGAGTCGCTGCAGGTGGCGCAGTACGACGCCGACACGAAGACCTACACGAACGTCGGCGGTCTCGTCACCTCCTTCGAGGGCAAGACCGAGCTGCCCTAGCGAGCCCGAGCACGCGGTGGGCCCGGGCACCGGGCCCACCCACGACCAGACCGCACCAGGGGGGTCCATGTCGGCGCAGCAGGAAGGAGCGACGTTGGGCGAGGCCGTTCCGGGTCGCCCGCCGCTGCTCGACGTTCGAGAGGTGACAGTGCGCTTCGGCGGGATCGTCGCCCTCGACGAGCTGTCCTTCGGCATCGCCGAGGGCGACATCTGCGGGCTGATCGGTCCGAACGGTGCCGGCAAGACCACCTGCTTCAACGTGGTCAGCCGGATCTACCAGCCCACGCGCGGATCGATCCTCTTCGATGGGCGTGACCTCCTCGAGCTGCCGGCCCACCGGATCGCCGAGGTCGGCATCGCCCGCACCTTCCAGAACCTGGCCCTGTTCCCCTCGATGACGCTGCTCGAGAACGTCATGGTGGGGGCCCACTGCCGGGGATCCGTGGGCTTCGTGCGGGCGGGGCTGCGCCTCCCGCCGCGGGGCGAGGAGCGGGCCACGCGGGAGCGCGCCTACCACTTGCTCGAGCAGCTGCGCCTCGCCGAGCACGCCTTCCGTCCTGCCGCGGGGCTGCCGTTCGGCACCCTCAAGCGCCTCGAGCTGGCGCGGGCGCTGGCCGCCGAGCCGCGGTTCCTGCTCCTCGACGAGCCCGCCTCGGGCCTCACCCACGGGGAGGTCGACGAGCTGGGCGACACGATCCGCCGCGTCCGTGACGAGTTCGGCCTGACGGTGCTGCTCGTCGAGCACCACATGGCGCTCGTCATGGGGATCTCCGATCACGTCGTGGCCATGGACTTCGGTCGCAAGATCGCCGAGGGCCCGCCCAAGCAGGTGCAGACCGATCCTGCGGTGATCCAGGCCTACCTGGGCACCGCGTGACGCAGCTCCTCGAGCTCAGCGGGCTCCACGCCGGCTACGGCCCCGTGGAGGTCCTCCACGGCATCGATCTGACCGTCGATACCGGCGAGGTGGTGGTGGTGCTGGGCGCCAACGGGGCCGGCAAGACCACCATGATGCGGGCCATCTCGGGCACGCTCACGCGTCGCGGCTCGGTCCGCCTCGGCGGCGACGACATCACCCGCACCAGCCCCGACGCAATCGTGCGGGCCGGGCTGGCCCAGGTACCGCAGGGCCGAGGCACCTTCGTCGACCTCACGGTGGAGGACAACCTGCGGGCGGGCGCCTACATCCGCAAGGACGACGGCATCGGTACCGACATCGACCGCTGGTACGGCGTGTTCCCGCGGCTCGAGCAGCGCCGCACGCAGCGCGCCGGAAGCCTGTCAGGCGGCGAGCAGCAGATGCTCGCCATCGCTCGTGCCCTGATGAGTCGGCCCCGCCTGCTGCTGTGCGACGAGCCCAGCCTCGGCCTGGCTCCCATCATCGTGCAGGAGCTGTTCGCCATCCTCGGCCAGCTGAACCGCGAAGAGGGCCTCTCCCTGCTCCTCGTGGAGCAGAACGCCAACCTGGCCATGGAGATCGCCGACCGTGCCTACCTGCTCGAGACGGGCACGATCGTCGCCTCGGGCGACGCCGACACCATTCGCAACGACGACGCCATCCGCCAGGCGTACCTCGGCTACTAGGGGGCTTGAACCAGCATGGAACGGTTCCTTCAGTACTTCTTCGACGGCCTCTCGCAGGGCTCGATCTACGCGCTGCTGGCCCTCGGGCTCGTGATCATCTACCGCGGCT
>DAIQBC010000337.1:0-2688 GCA_036781345.1 Acidimicrobiales bacterium
CCGGTTCGTGAGCAGGCGGATCGTGCCGCCGATGTGGCGGTGCAGGCCCTTGGCCTCGTCCGGGTCGAGCGAGCCGGCCGACCGGGCCGGGTCGAGGCCCGCCCGCCACAGGATCTCGTCGGCCAGCAGGTTCCCGATGCCGGCCACCCGGGCCTGGTCGAGCAGCCACGCCTTGAGCGGGACCCGCCGGGCGCGCAGCCGATCGCGGACCTGCGTCAGGCGGAGCGTGAGCGCGTCGGGGCCGAGGTGGCCGAGGTCCGGCTCCAGCTGCACCCCGCCCAACCGGCGGGGGTCCACCATCTGCAGGTCGCCTCCGTCGGCGAAGCGCAGCCCGAAGCGCACCCACGCCGGGTCGTGGCGCCCGCTCGAGTACTCCAGCTTCTCGATCGGCCCCTGCCCGTCCACCAGGAGCCGGCCCGTCATGCCGAAGCGCAGGCCGAGGGTGGGGCCGCCGGTATCGACGAGCAGCAGCTTCCCGATGCGGCGGGTGCCGGTGACCCGCTGCCCGGTGACGGCGGCCCGCAGCGCTCCGGCCGTGGTGCCACCCTTCAGGTACCAGGCGTCGGGGGCCACAACGGCGGTGACCGTGCGCCCGACGGCGCGATCGGTCACCTGGCGATAGGCCTCCACCTCGATCATCTCCGGCACGCCTGCCAGAGTGTCAGACATGACGATGGTGGAGATCACCGACGCCGACGGCGTGCGCCTCGTGACGTGGAACCGACCCGAGGCGCTCAACGCCCTCAACGACGAGCTGTGGGACGCCACCCGCGACGCCCTCGTCGCCGCCCAGGCGGATCCCGAGCTGCGCTGCGTGGTGCTCACCGGCACCGGGCGGGCCTTCACCGCCGGCCAGGACCTGAACGAGATGCTGGCGCCGCCCGACCACGGCGACGACGAGCTCCACGGCTACCGAGGGCTCATCCCCGTGCTGGAGGCCTTCGACAAGCCCCTGCTGGCCGCCGTCAACGGGCTGGGCCTCGGCATCGGGGCCACGCTGCTCCCCTACTGCGACCTCGTGTGGATCGCCGAGGGGGCACGGCTCAAGGTGCCGTTCGTGACGCTGGGGGTCACCACCGAGGCGGCCGGCTCGCTGCTGCTGCCCCAGCGGATGGGCTGGCAGGCGGCCGCCCACTTCCTGTTCACCGCCGACTGGCTGAGCGCCGAGGAGGCGGTGGCCTGCGGGCTGGCGTGGCGGGTGAGCGCGCCCGAGTCGCTGCTCGCCGACGCCATGGAGGTGGCCCGCCAGATCGGCGCCATGCCCGTCGACTCGCTGCAGACCACCAAGCGCCTCATGGTGGCCGGCCGTCTCGACGCCGTGCGCGCCGCCCGCCAGCGGGAAGACGCCGAGTTCGTCCGCATGGTCGGCTCCGAGGCCAACCAGGCGGCCCTCTCCCAGTTCCTCGGCTGACCCACCCCCCTCAGGGCTGGAGGGCCTGGGCGAGGTCGTGGCGGAGGTCGTCGACGTGCTCGAGGCCCACGGACATGCGGACCAGGCCATCGCTGATGCCGAGCTCGGCCCGCTCGGCGGGGGTGTAGCGCCCGGCGATGGTGGCGGGGTGGGTGAGCAGCGTCTCCGGGCCGCCGAGCGACAGCGCGATGCGGGCCAGCCGGCAGCGCTCGATGAAGGCGATGGTGGCCTCGGCGCCGCCGGCCACCTCGAAGGCGACGACGGTGCCGCCCGTTCGCAGCTGGCGCGTGGCCAGGTCGTGCTGGGGGTGGCTGGGCAGGTGCGGATAGGAGACAGAGGCCACGGCGGCGTGGTCCTCGAGGAAGGACGCCAGCGCTAGGGCCGTCTCGGCCTGCTGGCGCGAGCGCACGCCGAGCGTGCGGATGCCCCGCAGGGCGTTCCATGCGTCGAACGGCGACGCCTGCGCGCCCATGGCCGACTGCCAGGCCCAGATCGGCTCGATGAGCTCGGTGCGACCGGCGACCACACCCAGCAGCGCGTCGTTGTGCCCGGCGATGCCCTTGGTGGCGGCGTGCAGCACGAGGTCGACGCCGTGGTCGAGCGGTCGCTGCACGAACGGTCCGGCGAAGGTGGAGTCGACGACGGTGATCGGTCCGCGGATGGCGCCGAGGGCGTCGAGGTCGACGAGCGACAGAGCCGGGTTGGCGGGCGTCTCGGCGAACACGACCTGCGTCTTGCCGGGCCGGATCGCCGCGACGATCGCGTCGGCGTCGGTGCCATCGACGAAGGTGACGTCGATGCCGAACCGCGGCAGGTGCATCACCATGAGCCCGTAGGTGACCGAGAAGATCTGGCGGGTGGCCACGATGTGGTCGCCCGACGAGCAGAGCCCCATGAGCACCGACGTGACGGTGCCCATCCCCGATGCCGCGGCCAGCGCCGCCTCGGCGCCCTCCAGCTCGGCCACGGCGTCCTCGAAGTCGCGCACGGTGGGGCTGCCGAACCGGGAGTAGAGCTTGGTGGGACGAGGACTGGCCACCATGGCGGCGTGCTCGGCCACCTCGGCCACCGTGTAGGTGGTGGACGGGTAGAGCACCGGCGCCAGCGAGTCGCCGCTGCTGGCGCGCCCGGCGGTGATGGCGGTGGTGTCGGGGTGCGGGGTGGGCTCGTCGTCCATCACAGGGTCTCCACGTCGTCGAGGAAGGCGCTCAGCGGGATGCCTACCTGCTCGAGCTCGATGAGGAAGGCATCATGGCCGTGGGGACTGTCGAGCTCCA
>DAIQBC010000338.1:0-2666 GCA_036781345.1 Acidimicrobiales bacterium
CGGTCGCCGCCCTCGCCGCCGACGTCAGCGCCCGGCGGATCTCCGCCCGCGAGCTGGTGGGGGCCGCGCTTGCTCGCATCGAGGAGCTCGACCCAAGGGTGAACGCCTTCGTCGCCGTCGACGGTGAGCGGGCGCTGGACGACGCGTCGGCACTCGACGCGCGCCTGGCGGCGGGTGAGGACGTCGGGCCGTTGGCCGGCATCCCCATCGGCGTAAAGGATCTGGAGGACGCGGCCGGGTTCCGCACCACGCAGGGCTCGGTGGTCTACGCCGAGAGCCCGGTGGCCGCCGCCGACTCGGTCCTCGTCGAGCGTCTGAAGGCGGCCGGCTGCATCGTGGTGGGCAAGACCAACACCCCCGAGCTCGGTCACAAGGGCGACACCGTGAACCCGCTCTTCGGTGCCACCCACAACCCGTGGGATCTCGAGCGCAGCGCGGGTGGTTCGTCCGGAGGCTCGGCGGCGGCGGTGGCGGCCGGGCTCGTACCGCTGTGCACGGGCTCGGACGGCGGGGGGTCGATCCGCATCCCGGCCTCGGTGTGCGGTCTGTCCGGCATGAAGGCCTCGCTGGGTCGCGTGCCGGTGGGCGGCCCACAGCCGCCCGGTTGGGGTGATCTCTCGACCAAGGGCCCGATGGCCCGAACTGTGCGCGACATCACCTTGGCCCTCGACGCAGTGGTGGGGCCGGAGGCGACCGACCTCCGCTCCCTGCCGATGCCCGACGGAAGCTGGTCGCGCTCGTTGGCCGAGCTCCACGCGCCGCGCAAGGTGGGGTGGTCGCTCACCCTCGGGTACGCCGCCGTCGACTCCGAGGTGCGGACGATCTGCGAGGCCGCCCTGCGTCGGCTCGAGGGCCTTGGCACGGAGGTGGTCGACGTGGACCCGGTGTTCGACGCTGATCTTGCGGCACCGTGGATCACCCTCGCCATGGCCGGCAACGAGCGCGCCCTCGGCCATCTGCGCGGCACCGCCGAGTGGGAGCTCCTCGACCCTGGCCACGTAGCCCTCATCGATGCCTTCGGGGCGCGACCGAGCGGGGCTGATGTGTTGGCCGCCTTCGATGCCTGCCACACCGCCAACGTGCGACTGGTGGAGCTGTTCCACCGTGTGCCGCTGCTGCTCACCCCCACGGTGGCTGGGCAGGTAGGCCCGCCCGGAGGTCTGGGCACCATCGATGGAGAGGGGACCCAAGCCTGGGTTGCCTTCACCTATCCGTTCAACATGACCCGCTCGCCCGCCGGCACCGTCTGCGTCGGGTTCACGACGAGCGGCCTCCCGGTCGGCCTCCAGGTGGTCGGCCCGCAGCACGCCGACGTCGTCGTCCTCCGTGCCCTCGCCCTCCTCGAGGACGCCCTGGCCATCGAACGCGTGGCGCCGATCTGAGGCCGGCTCGGCCGTCCGTCGGCTGACGCCGGCGACGGTTGACATTGCCGGCCCGTTGGGCAGATGATCGACGGCAGCGACAGGCGCGGGGTGCGGTGCGCGGGGCGTCCGTGTGAACCCGGACGGGCACGGCGGGCATCCCCGAGGAGCGGGAGGGTCCGATGAGACGTGTCGTTGCCGTCGGAGCAGCCATGGCGTTGGCCATGGTGATGTTGGTGGTTGGGGCGCAGCCGTCCGCCGCCGGTGCGTCCACGCTGATCACGGACCTGGCAGGTCCCCTCGGTCTCAGCGTCGGCGATGACGGCACGGTGTACGTCACCGAGGCGTTCGGCCCCGGCCGTCTCACCTCGGTCGACCGACACGGGAGCCAGCGCGTCCTGGTCGAGGCGCCGGGCACCGAGCTGACGGGGGTCGACGCAGCGGGGCGGGGCAGGGTCGTCTACACGCAGACCGTGGCCACGCCCGAGAACGTCCCGATCAGCGCGATCCTCGGACGCGTCAACGCCGGTGGGGGCACCCGCACCTTGGCCTCGACGATGGACTCCGAGGCGGCCAGCAACCCCGATGCGGTCAACACCTACGGGCTGATCGGGAGCACCAACGCGGAGTGCCTTGCCCAGCTGGAGGGCTTCGGCATACCCGCCGTCTACAACGGGATCGTCGAGTCGCACCCCTACGCGGTGGCGATCGCGGCGCCCGGGTACCTCGTGGCCGACGCGGCGGGCAACGCGATCCTCGAGGTCTCCGACAGCGGACGGGTGCGGACCTTGGCGGTGCTGCCCCCGATCACCCAGGTGATCAGCCGGGAGAGCGCCGAGGAGAATGGTGTGCCGGCCTGTGCCGGCGAGACGTATGCGGGTGAACCGGTGCCCACCGACGTCGAGGTGGCCAAGGACGGCAGCGTCTTCGTCTCGCTCCTGCCCGGGTTCCCGGAGAACCCCGGCGCCGGCCAGGTCTGGAAGATCAACCGGCGGACCGGAGGCCGGCAGCTGGTTGCCGGCGGCCTGGTGTCACCGGTGGACATCGCCCTCGGGCGTGACGGCACGATCTACGTGGCCGAGCTGTTCGCCTCACGGATCAGCACGATCAAGAACGGGACCGTCGCGCCCTTCATGGACCTCGACAGCCCCGGCGCGATCGAGATGGGCCGAGACGGGCTCCTCTACGTCACCACGGGCGTGTTCGGGGTGGGTTCGGTGGTGAAGCTCGCACCCTGAGCCCAGTTTGGTGCGTCCGTGGTGGGCGCGAAGGGACTCGAACCCCTGACCTCTGCCGTGTGAAGGC
>DAIQBC010000339.1:0-2656 GCA_036781345.1 Acidimicrobiales bacterium
GCGCCGGTGGAGGCGGGCGAGGCGCCGACGAGGGCCGTGAGCAGCTCGCCGGGAACGATCCCCCAGTCGGCACCGAGGGCGAGCAGCAGCCCGGTGGCGAGCAGATCCGGCCCGTGCAACATGAAGTGCGTGCGATAGCCCTCTTCAGCGTTGGCGCGGCACCGGCGCAGGTGTTGCGCAAGTGCCTCGTCGTCGAGGCTGGCGGGGTCGTGGGCTTGGAGCGCGAGGTTTGCGTCGGTCCACAGTGGACGTAGCTCGCGCCGCCAGACGTGGACGTCATCTCGCCACGGGCGCTCCCGCAGCACCTTGCGGGCCTGGGCCCGGCGCCGTCGGAAGGCGGGATGCAGCCGCGTGGCCAGCCACAGGAGCGGCTTGGGCGGTGCGATGGCACCGGGGCCGCCGACCAGCGGTAGCGGTCCGAGGTAGAGGTGGCCATCGAGGATGGCGGTGGTGAGCCCCCGGAACGGGATGCCGTAGCGCTCGTACATCGACGATTGCGCGTCCTCGAAGGTCGACCTGTAGAGGTGGGTGTACGCGGGGGTGAGGGCGCGGGGGAAGTGGTCAGCGAAGAGGATCCACGTGCCCGGCGGTGGCGTGGTCACGGAGTAGGAGCCCGTGGCGCTGGTCAACTCCTTGCTCCTGTCGAGCGACGCCCGGCGGATCGGACCTCGCGCCGGGTGGCGTCGAGCAGGACTCGGGCCGCCCACGTGACATCGTCGGCAGCTTGCTCGACGGCGATGCCCTGGCGGTCGTGCAGCTCGAGCAGCGAGAGCGACCCGCCGAGCAACAGGCACAGCGAGACGAGGCGCCGACCGGCGTCGGAGTCGGCGTCGATGCCGAGATCCTCCAGCTCACGGCCAAGCCGACGGCGTCCCACCTCCAACCGTTTGGCCCGCATGTCGCGGCCCGCGGTGGAAGCCACCTGGCGCCGCACCAGCGGGAGGTTGCCGGCGAAGCCGTGCCAGAGCGCCACGAGGTAGTCACGAAAGCCGGGACCGTAGAAGCGGGTGGGCCGCACCCCCTCCGCGTGGGACGCCGGCACCCACGCGGCGGCGTCGAGGAGTGCGTCCCTGGTGGGGAAGTAGCGGTAGATGGTGGCCACGGACACGCCCGAGCGGCGCGCCACTGCCGGAACCGAGAGCTGGTCGAGCTCTCCTTCGGCCAGGAGCTCGAGCACCGCATCGAGGATCGTGCGCTCCGTCAGGGCCCGCTGCCGATCTCGAAGCGTCATGAGATGATCGTAGCAACTTGAGAAGGTCATGTCGCACAACCGCACACCAGACGCGACTCGTCCACCACCGTCTACGTCGCCACGGACGCCCGCGTCAGTGCCCGACAGACTCGGTGATCTTGTTGATCATGGGACGGACCACGAACGCGTAGGTGTCGGCGATGGCCACCTCGCGATGGTCCGTCTGAGCCTCCAGGCGCGCCGGATCGTGAGCCACGGCCATGAAGGCCGCACGGCTGGGGAAAGCGTTGAAGCGGACCTGGTCCCACTGCCGGCCGTCGCCCACGATGGTGCCCTCGGCGGCAAACCAACCGTCGATCCGGGCCCCGTGGGGCAGCGCCACCGCGCCAGCGGCGTTCTGATAGCTGACCATGTCGTCGTCGGCGCCGCCCTCGTTGAAGCGGATGACGTGCATGACCACCACCGGGCCGTCCTCGTCGCTGGGCGGATGCGGCACGTCAGCCCAGTCGGGCAGGTCGTCGGGGAGCGTCGGCGCGGGGAGGGGCTGGGTGCCGATCACGATCGTCTCCTGCATGCCGGCCTCCTTGTGGACGTGCTTCGCCTTGAAGTCAGGCCGTGACTGCATCTCGATGAACGAGCGGCGGGTGGGGTACTTCACCACGCCGATGCGATCCCACTTCGGCTCGTCGCCGAGCAGCTGGGTCTCGACGTCGCCGAAGAAGACGACCTCGGCGCCGATGGCCGCCAACGACTCGAGCGGCGCGTACGCGTCGTCGGCCTCCTTGCCGCTGATCTTGGCGTCGCGACCGTCCGCGTACTCGGCGACCTCCCGGTACTTCATGAGGTTCACCATCCACACCGGCCCGTCGTCTTCCGCCGGGGTGGTGGCCAACCGCATGCCGTAGTCGGCGTCGATCTGGCCGTAGCGCATCGCTCGGGTGGGCTCGTCGGACATGTCGGGGCCTTTCGTGGGGTTCAGGAGGTCATCCCGCCGAGGCCGACCAGGCCTCGGGCCAGCTCGATCTCGCCCATGTGGCGGAGGCCGTGCTGGTACAACCAGCACTCGAAGCCGTCGAGCACGGTGATGCCCTGTGGCCCGGCACAGCGGGCGCTGTAGGTCGACGCCACCATCTCCGGGTAGGGCGGGGCGATGAGGACCCGGGTGAGATCGGCGGGATCCATGGTGGCGAGATAGGCCTCGGTGCGGTCGAACACCGTCCGCTGGTAGTCCTTGAACGCCTCGTAGTCGCCGATGCGCTGGTGGATCATCTCGTCGACGGTGCGGTGCTTGCCGTGATCGTCGACGGTCATCTTGACCCGGTCTTGCCACCGCTCGTTCCAGATGGGTTGGACGCCGGTGATCATCATGAACGAGGCATCCTGCATGTTCGTGTAGTGGAACAGAGAGAAGGCGATGGGCAGCACGCCTTCGCGCTCGAAGTGGTTCACGTGCTCGAGGTCCAT
>DAIQBC010000340.1:0-2652 GCA_036781345.1 Acidimicrobiales bacterium
CCCGGCTCGGATCCTGCATGGGGAACATACGTTCGATTCTACGTGGGTTAGGATGGGAATGCAACAGGACAACAGGAAAACTTCTGAAACATCAGCAATTCCTGCCCCACCAGCCACACCGGTCACACCGCGAGCGGGGAGGTGACACCCTGATGCAGGTGGATCACCCAGATGAACTGCACCCAGACCTCCAAACGGGTGACGAACGGACTGCACTCGGGACGCGCTCGACTGTTGATCACTCGAGCGATGCCAGGTGAATGAGACCTGCCTCGGTCGACCGGAAGCCACAGGCTTCGACGTAGAACGACGCGAGCTCGGGCTCGAAGTCCACGTGCAGCCACTCGCAGCCGGCCGCCTTCGCATGCTGCGTCGCGGCGTGCACCAGTGCCGTGCCGATGCCGCGACGTTGGTGATCGGGCCGTGTCTTCGGGTCGAGCAGGAACGCGTGGTCGCCCCCGTCCCACGCGACGTTCACGAAGCCGACGGCGACACCGGCAGCGGTTCGAGCAGTTACCCAGCCGAGGCTGTGCGACTGGACCTGGTCCCACCAGCCCGGAACGGCCCGTCCTCCGTGGGAGGTGACGAGCTCCACCATCTCGGAGTCGGTCAGTGGCCCCCGCCACTCACACGTCCACCCCTCGCTCACGGCTGGCTCATCGGTCTGGCGCTCCGAGCTGGCGCAACCGCACGGCGATGAGCTTCTCGACCAGCGGGCGTGGCAGTGGCGTGTCGATCGCGAACTGGAGCGTGCCCTTCGAGCCCTTGTAGCCGGCGACCGCCTCGCCCAGCTCGGGCAGGACGGTGCCGCTGTGGGGGAAGTAGCTGAGGTGGTGCTTGTAGGCGGCGAAGCCGGCGATCACCTTGTCGCCGACCCTGAAGCCGGGGATGCCGTACGAGATGCACTGCTCGGCGTAGGGGAGGATCTCGAGGATCGTCCGGCGCAGTGCCTCGAGCGTCGACCGCTTGGGCTCGTCCAGCGTCGCCAGGTAGTCGTCGATCTCCTCGGCCGACACGGACGGTCAGGCCCCGAAGCGCACGTCGGCGGTGTCCACCACGCCGGCCGTTCGTCCCGGGGCGTCCTGCCAGCTCCAGTACAGGTTGGTGTGGGCGATCACCTTGTCGGGTGTCGGCGCCCCGTAGGCGGACAGATCCTCCGTGGTGTGGGCGTCGCCCACGAGGATCGTGTCGTAGCCGCGGGTGAACGCGCCGTGGAGCGTGGAGCGGATGCAGGCATCGGTCTGAGCGCCGGTGACGACGAGCTGTCCCACGCCGAGTCTGGCCAGCTCGGCCTCCAGCGTCGTGTCCTCGAACGAGTCGCCGTAGCGCTTGTGCACCAGCGGCTCGCCGTCCTGGCGGGGGAGCTCGGGCACGTACTGCCACTGCTCGCTGTCGGTGGGCAGCTCGTCGCTGGTGTGCTGCACCCAGATCACCGGGGCCTGCTCGGCGCGGGCCCGATCGACCAACGTGGCGATGTTGGCGACCACCTCGTCGCGCTGGTGCGCAGCGGCCACCACGCCGTTCTGCACGTCGATGACCAGGAGCGCAGTGTGGGGACGGTCGGCGAGGCTGCTCATCCCGCCATCATGCGTCGCGACGATCGGCGGCGCTACGGCGTGAGGACGGTGTCGAGGCTGAGCGTGAGGCAGCGGCAGCCGCCGCCCGCCTTGAGGAACTCGTCCACCGGGCTCTCGACCACGGTGAAGCCCCAGGCTTCGAGCTGCCGACCGACGCGGACCGGAGTCGTGGGCATGACGACCGTGGTGCCCACCACCACCGAGTTGGCGCAGAAGCTCAAGGCCTCGTCCTCCTCCAGCCAGAGGGGCTCGGGCACGAGGGCCTCGATCACCGTGCGGCCGTAGGAGTCCCACCCCGTGGGGGCGCAGATGGCGCGGCGCTCGTCGAGGGGGCAGAACGTGAGGTCGAGGTGGTAGAGGCGGGGGTCGACGAGCTGCACGGCCTTGATCGGACATCCCAGGAGCCGGCCCAGCTCGGGGATGGCGGCGGCGTCGCTGCGGAACGAGTAGCCGGACACCAAGACCGTCTGCCCGTCCTCGGGCGTGAAGGGGAGGGCGTCGCCGGCGCCCTCGTGGTCGAGCTCGGCAGGCAGCCGCTCCACCCGGAACCCGAGCTCGGCGAACCACGCCGCGTCGATCTCTGTCTCGCCCTGGCGCTCGGGGTGACGGAAGTGGCTGGGCACGAACTGGTCGCCGTTGACGATGCCGGCGTTGGCGGTGAACACCAGGTCGGGTACCTCCGGCTGGGGATCCATCGTGACCACCTCGGCGCCGGCCAGACGCAGGGTGGCGACGAGGTCGGTCCACTGCCGTGAGGCGAGGTCGTGCTCGACCGCCACCTCTGCGTGCATCCAGGGGTTGATCTCGTAGAGCACCCCGAAGTGGTGCGGGGGGCACATCAGGTACTTGCGCCCCCAGGCGAGCCCTGCCATCAGGCGCCGAGCTCGTCGGCCAGGTGCCCGAGGAACGGGCCGACGTCGGTGACGATCCCCAGCGCCTGGTGACTGCCACGGTCGGCCAGCTTGGTGACCACCGCCTGGTTGATGTCCACGCAGAACGTCTCGACGCCCGCCGGCAGGCAGTTGCCCACCGCGATGGCGTGGAGCGTGGAGGCCAGCATGAGGGCGACGCCCAC
>DAIQBC010000341.1:0-2614 GCA_036781345.1 Acidimicrobiales bacterium
ATGGCCCAGGTCACGGTGTTCGTCGATGATGCGGTGCGGGGCACGCTTCCCGGCGTCTGCGTGAAGGACGGGGTGGCCACCACCGACTCGATCACGGTGCAGGACGAGCTCGGCGATCGGGCGGGGCTCGGGGTGGCGTGGCTGCTGCTGCTGCTCGGACCGCTCGGGTGGATCGGCCTGCTGTTCATGCTCGGCAGTCGGGGCGGGCGCGGCGAGGTGCTGACGATCCATGTGCCCATGTCCGAGGTTGCCTTCCACCGGTTGCGGGCGGCGCGTCGAGCGCGCGCCGTCGCGGCCACGGTCGTCATCGTCGCTTCGGTCATGGCGTTCTGGTCTGCGGCGACGCCCACGGACGGCGGGCTGACCACGGCCAAGGTCGTGGCCCTCACTTCGGTGGTGGTGCTCGCGATCGGGCTCGTCGTGCTGCTGATCGCCGACCACCGAGCCCGTCACGGCACCGTCGGCGTCGACCTCGACGCGTCCAGGCGCTGGGTCACCCTCCTCGATGTCCACCCCGCCTTCGTGGCCGCCTGCCAGGCCCACGAGCAGCGCCAGCCGCAGCGCACCTGACACGACCCCCTGCCAGCGGCCAGCCTGGTGAGGTGATCCCCCGCCTCGTGCTCGCCTCCGCGTCCCCGGCCCGCCTGCGCGTGCTGGAGGACGCCGGCCTCGCTCCGGAGGTGATCGTGAGCGGCGTCGACGAGGACGATGTCGTCGGCGCCAGCGGCGACGTCGCCCGCACCCTGGCCGAGCGCAAGGCAGCCGCGGTCGCCGACGCCCTCTCCGGAACGCCAGCCCTCGTGCTGGGGTGCGACACGGTGCTCGACGTCGACGGCGACACCCGGAGCAAGCCCGACTCGATCGAGCAGGCCCGCGCCTGGTGGGCGTCGGTGGCCGGGCGGAGCGCCACCCTGCACTCGGGTCTGTGCGTGATCGACACCGCCACCGGGCGCCAGAGCAGCGCGGTGACAGCCACCACGGTGCACTACGGCCGGCCCTCCACCCGCGAGGTGGACGCCTACCTGGCCACCGACGAGCCCCTGCGCGTGGCCGGGGCCTTCACGATCGACGGGTACGCGGCGCCCTTCGTCGACCGGATAGAGGGCGACCACGGCTCGGTGCTCGGCCTGTCGATGCCGCTGCTGCGCCGCCTCCTCGCTGAGCTGGGCGTGGAGATCACCGACCTGTGGAGCCGGTCGTGACCCTGCGCATCGGCCCGCTGACCGTCGACCCACCCGTCGTGCTCGCACCGATGGCGGGCGTGACCGATGCCCCGTTCCGAGGCCTCTGCTCGCGCTTCGGGGCCGGGCTCTACGTGTCGGAGATGATCACGGCCCGCGCGCTGGTGGAGCGCAACGAGCGCACGCTGTCGATGCTGCGCTTCGACGGGTCCGAGTCGACCCGCTCGGTGCAGCTCTACGGCACCGACCCCCGCACGCTGGGCGAGGCGGTCCGCTACCTGGTGGGCGAGGTCGGCGTCGACCACGTCGACATGAACTTCGGCTGCCCCGTCCCGAAGGTCACCCGCAAGGGCGGCGGATCGGCCCTCCCCGTGCGCCGAGCCCTGCTACGGGCCATCGTGCGGGCGGCGGTGCTGGCCGCCGGCGACGTGCCCGTGACCATCAAGTTCCGCATGGGGGTGCACGACGAGCTGCTCACCTTCCTCGACACCGGCCGCATCGCCGAGGAGGAAGGGGTGGCGGCGGTCGCCCTGCACGCCCGCACGGCCGAGCAGCTCTACAGCGGAGCGGCGCGCTGGGACGCAATCGCGGCGCTGAAGGCCCAGGTCACCACCATCCCGGTGCTGGGCAACGGTGACATCTGGGAGGCGCACGACGCGCTGGCCATGCTGGCCCAGACCGGCTGCGACGGCGTGGTGGTGGGGCGGGGCTGCCTCGGCCGCCCATGGCTGTTCCGCGACCTCGTGGACGCCTTCGCCGGCCGCCCGGTGCAGCCGCCCCCCCTCCTCGGTGGAGTCACCGACGTGATGCGCGAGCACGCCGAGCGCCTGGTGGCCTGGAACGGCGAGGTCAGCGGCATGAAGTCGTTCCGCAAGCACGCCACCTGGTACCTCACCGGCTACCCCGCCGGGCGAGAGGTGCGGGCCAAGGCCAGCCTGGTGGCCACCCTCGCCGACCTCGAGGCGCTGATCGCCCGCCTTGACCCCGAAGCCGAGATCAAGGCCAACGCCCTCCGAGCCGCCAGAGGCCACACCAACGGCCCCAGACCCGTCCACCTTCCCGAAGGCTGGCTCGCCCTCAGAGACGACCCCACCTCCCCAGAAGGCGCCGAGCTGCTGGCCAGCGGCGGCTGAGTCGAGGGGTGGCGGCGGGGGGCGTGGGGGGGCAGAGGCTCCGCCGGAGCCCCCCACAAGGCGGAGGGGCGGCTCGGCCGCCCCCGGAGCGACGAGCCCGAACCAGCGACGGCCGCCCCGAAGGGCGGCCGTCACCAGTCAAGCTCGATCCCGAAGCTCAGCTTCGGGATCGAATCACATCATCCCGCCCATGCCGCCCATGCCACCCATGCCACCCGGCATGCCGCCACCGCCGCCGGCACCGGCGGGCTCGGGGGCGTCGGTGATCAGGACCTCGGTGGTGAGGATCATGGCGGCGAT
>DAIQBC010000342.1:0-2613 GCA_036781345.1 Acidimicrobiales bacterium
GCATCAACCTCACCCGCCGCGCCATCGCGGCGGCCGACCGCAACGAGGGCCGCCGCGGCCTGTGGCTGCGAACCCTCGACCGCTTCGGCATCGGGTTCGACAGCTGAGTGGGCGGGCACAGCCCCCGAGCGGACAGCGCCGCGGTGGCCTCGGCAGGGGCCGGGGAACGTCGACCGGGGCCGCGCTCCCGTGCGGACGCCTAGCCTCGGCGGCGTGTGCGACACGATGGTCGTCGTCGAGTCGGAACGAGTGCTGTTCGCGAAGAACAGCGACCGTGACCCCAACGAGGCCCAGCTGCTCGACTGGCGCCCGCGCGAGACCCACGAGCCGGGCAGACGGCTGCGCTGCACCTGGATCGAGATCGACCAGGTGGCTGAGACGAACGCGGTGCTGCTGTCGCGTCCGTTCTGGATGTGGGGTGCTGAGATCGGGGCGAACGAGCACGGGGTGGTGATCGGCAACGAGGCCGTGTTCACCGACCAGCCGTATGCGGCGCTCGGGCTCACGGGCATGGATCTGCTCCGCCTCGCTCTTGAGCGGGCGACCACCGCAGGCACCGCTGTCGAGGTGATCACGGCGCTGCTCGAGCAGCACGGCCAGGGCGGTGGATGCGGCCACGAGAAGCGGAGCTTCACCTACCACAACAGCTTCATCGTGGCCGACCCCCGTGAGGCCTTCGTGCTCGAGACTGCCGGCTCGCTCTGGGCGGTCGAGCGGGTCACCGCCGGTCCTCGTTCGATCAGCAACGGCCTGACGATCCCCGGGTTCGCTGATCACGGCGACTGGCTCCACACCCGCTTCTCCCGCTGCCGCACGCGGCAGGCCACCACCCAGCAGGCGGCCGCTCGGGCCACCACCGCGGGCGATCTCATGGCCGTGCTGCGCGACCACGGCTCGGACGGGCCCGATCCCGACTACTCGCTGCTGACCGGCGCAATGGCCGCACCGTGCATGCACGCGGGCGGCGTCGCCGCGGCGTCGCAGTCGACGGCCTCCTGGGTGGCGGAGCTGCACGCCGACGGCACCCACCAGCACTGGGTGACGGCTACGTCGGCCCCTTGTACCGGCGTGTTCAAGCCGGTACGGGTGACCGAGCCCCTCGACCTCGGCCCCGAGCCGACGGACCGATTCGACGACCGGTGCGGGTGGTGGCGCCACGAGCTGCTCCACCGCCGCGTGATGACCGATCCGGCCCGGCTGCTCCCGCAGTACGCCACCGAGCGCGATGCGCTGGAAGAGCGTTGGAGGGCCGACCCACCGGATCCCGCCGCGGCGTTCGCCGAGGTCGACGAGCTGACGGCGCGCTGGAGCGCCGACGTCTGGGCGACGGCCGCGCCCGACGGGCGACCGCTTTGGGTGCGCCGGTACTGGCGGAACCGCGACCGCCGCGCCGGCCTGCCCGTGGGCTCGCGTCCGCGGACGGCCCTGGAGACGCGACGCCCATGACCGTCACTCCAGCCAACCAGCCGTACCCGACCTCCGCGGCGACGACCGCCGCGTTCGCTGAGCACGTCAACCGTGGCAAGGTCGCCACGTTCGAGGCCCTCGGGCTCGATCTGGTGATGGGCGCCCGATCAGGGGTCCGCTTCCAGAGCGCGTTCGACGGGCAGTGGTTGTACAACTGCCACTGCAACGGAGGCGTGTTCAACCTTGGGCACCGCAACCCTGCGGTGGTCGGAGCAGTCCGCGCCGCCCTCGACCATCTCGACATCGGCAACCACCACCTCGTTTCCGGATGGCGGGCCGCCCTCGCGGAGCGTCTTGCCGCGAGCACTGGGGGGCTGCTGCCTGGCGTGGTCTTCGGCGTCGGGGGTGGCGAGGCCAACGACCTCGCCATCAAGCTGGCCCGCGCCCACACCGGACGACAGGGCATCGTCTCGGCCGTGGGCGGCTACCACGGCCACACCGGCCTCTCGATGGCCACCGGTGATCCCGAGTACCGGGATCCGTTCGGCCCGAACCCTCCGGGATTCCGCCAGGTGCCGTTCAACGACCTCGCCGCGATGGACGCGGCGATCGACGAGACGACAGCCGCGGTGATCCTCGAGCCGATCCCGGCCACGCTCGGCATGCCCATCCCCCGACCCGGCTACCTCGTCGCCGTGCAAGGGATCTGCCGCGACCGTGGCGCCCTGCTGATCGTCGACGAGGTGCAGACCGGGCTCGGCCGCACCGGCTCCACGTGGTGCTGCACCCAGGAGGGCGTCGAGCCTGACATCCTCACCACCGGCAAGGGCCTCTCCGGTGGCGTCTACCCGATCGCGGCCACGCTCATGAGCGCTGAGGTCCACGCCTTCTTCGACGACCATCCCTTCGTCCACATCTCCACCTTTGGTGGGGCCGAGCTCGGCTGCGTCGCCGCCCTGGCCGTGCTCGACATCGTGGAGACGGCCGGCTTTGCCGAGCGGGTGCACGCCGTGGGCCAGCGCTTCGAGGACGGGTTCGCCAGCCTGCCCTTCGAGCTTCGCCGCCGGGGCCTGTTCATGGGGCTGAAGTTCCCGAACGAGGGCGATGGCATGACCGCGGCGCGCGACCTCATACAGGCCGGCGTGTTCGCGGTGTTCGCCAACAACGACACGTCGGTGCTGCAGTTCCTGCCCCCGCTCGTGGTGA